>JANQJY010000074.1 GCA_028281385.1 Rickettsiales bacterium
CTTGCCATGTTTCGCAAAGTCGGATCGGGACAGTTTATTTTTCCTGTAATCTTCCCAGACTGCATTGGTGAACCCCTGTGCAAGTGCAAGGCTGTTGCGTTTTACCACCAATCCCAGGTCTTCTACGATCATGGAACGGATTATGATGCCGCTGCCAATTGCGGCCGCGATGATCAGCACAAAACTGACGATATAGAAATAACGCAGATAGGTAAACATAGGGCTAACATAGCGAAAGAGAGCGAAAATAGCGATAAAAGAAGCATGGCACGGCGATATAAATGTTATTTCCGACCGTTCCGTCATAACCGAACATGGCAGATATGCCACAATAGGTTGACTTCTGCGAAAAACACAGCTATACAGCCCTCCCCGCAAACAAATGATGAGGTGAGTGGTGAAACGGACATTTCAGCCAAGCAATCTGGTGCGCAAGCGAAGACACGGGTTTCGTTCGCGTATGGCAACCGTTGGCGGTCGCAAGGTGATCGCAGCGCGGCGCGCTAAAGGCAGGAAACGCCTTTCTGCCTGATAGACTCTATGTGCTCCAGTCCCTTACAAAGCGCAGCGATTTTGTCAAAGCGGCGAAGTCAGGCAGAAAATGTGTGACGCATAGCTTGGTGCTGCAGGCATATTCTCCTCCTCAGGCGACAGATATGATTCGGGTAGGGTATACCGCGACGAAAAAACTGGGAGGAGCGGTGGTGCGTAACCGGGCCAAGCGCCGTCTGCGGGCTATTGCCAGGGAAATTCTTCCCGAACGCGGTATCAGTGGCCATGATTATGTGTTGATTGCACGAAAATTATCGGTTGACTGCCCCTTCGAGCGGTTACGAAAAGATCTGACGTATGCATTAAAGCGTGTACATAGCGTATGATGAAATCCATATTCACTTTTCCCTTCCTACTGCTCATCCGGTGCTATCAATGGTTCCTCTCACCGTTGATGCCGCCGACATGCCGCTATTATCCGAGCTGCTCGCATTATGCCGTGCAGGCATTAAAGACGCATGGAGTGGTGAAGGGTGGCTGGCTGGCATTAAAGCGCATATTATCTTGCCATCCATGGGGTGGATCGGGTATTGACCTCGTGCCGGAAAAACTGCCGTCAACCAGAATAAGGACCGAGACCATTCATGTTTCCCAATCAAGATAAGGTTGATCTACGTAATTTGATTCTTGCGGTGGTGCTGTCGACATCGATTCTGATCGGCTGGCAGGTGCTGGTGGAAGAGCCGAAGCGTCAGGAAGCGTTGCATCGTGCCGAACAGCAAAAAGCGCTGCAGCAGGCTACACAGCAGCAGGATACGCTGATGCCGACCATCACCGAGGATATGAGGCCGGCGATAGAATCCGCGGAAAAGGTGCCGGTGCGCAAAGAGGTGATCGCTGCGGCAAAGCGCGTGACGATCGATACGCCGGATCTGCATGGTTCGGTCAATTTGCAGGGTCTGCGCATTGATGATGCGACGCTGGCAGATTATCGGCAAACGCTGGAAGAAGATAGTGAAGAAGTGGTATTGCTGTCGCCCAGCAGCGCGGAGGCGGCCTATTTTGCCGAATTCGGCTGGTTGCCGGCGGATAAGGCGATGGCCGTTCCCAATGCCAAAACACAGTGGCAGAGTGATAGCCGTCGCCTGTCTGACAACCAGCCGCTGACGGCACGCTGGGACAATGGCGAAGGCCTCAACTTTACGCAGAGCATCGCCGTGAAAGACAGTTTTCTGTTTGAAATCGAACAGCAGGTGCATAACGACACGGCGAATACCGTCACGCTGTATCCTTATGGTCTGATCAACCGCCGCTATAAGGATGACAAACAGAAATTCTTTATTCTGCATGAAGGGCCGATCGGCGTGTTCGGCGAAGAGCTGACCGAAATCAGCTATGAAGAAGCACGCGATGAAGGGAAGCTTACCTATAAGGATAACCGGGGATGGCTGGGGATTACCGACAAATACTGGCTGACGGCATTGATCCCTGATCAGACATCTGCTTTTACCAGCAATATCAGCTATATCGAAAAAGACGGCAGCGGACGGTATCAGACGGATTATCTCGGCAAGGCCGTGACCATCCCGCCGGGCGAAACCGTGGCGTTGAGAACGCATTTCTTTGCTGGTGCCAAAAAAGTCACCCTGCTGGACCGTTACGGTGAAATGCTGAATGTTCCGCTGTTTGATCGCGCCGTGGATTTCGGCATGCTCTATTTCCTGACCAAGCCGATTTTCATGGCGCTGCATTATTTTTACGGCCTGCTGGGCAATTTCGGTCTGGCGATCATGTTGCTGACGGTGTGCATCCGTCTGCTGCTGTTTCCGCTGGCGAATAAATCCTTTGTCGCCATGAGCCAGATGAAGGTGATGATGCCGAAGATTCAAGAACTCAAGGAACGTTATGGCGACGACAAGGTCAAACTCAATCAGGAAATCATGGAGCTGTATAAGCGTGAAAGGATCAATCCGGTCTCGGGCTGTTTTCCGATTCTGCTGCAACTGCCGATCTTTTTCGCGCTGTATAAAGTGTTGTTTGTAACGATCGAAATGCGTCATGCGCCTTTTTACGGCTGGGTGGAAGATTTATCTGCGCCCGATCCGACCAATATCTTTACGCTGTTCGGGGTGTTGAACTGGAACCCTCCGGCCTTTATGATGATCGGTATCTGGCCGTTGCTGATGGCGCTGACCATGTTCATTCAGCAGCAGGTCAACCCCAAACCGACCGATCCGGTGCAGGCCTCCATCCTGAAATGGCTGCCGGTCATTTTTCTGTTCTTCTTTGCGTCCTTCCCGGTCGGGCTGGTGATTTACTGGGCGTGGAACAATATCCTGTCGATTCTGCAGCAACTGTTCATTACGCGCCGTCACCGCTCGCTGTCCGATGAGTAGGCGATGCCGTCCCATACCGCGCATACGCTGTTTTCCGGCCCCTGTGACTTTGTACTGGGAGCGGCGGAATTAGAGCAGGTACCGCCTTCCGATCTGCCCGAAATTGCCTTTATCGGCCGCTCGAATGTCGGCAAGTCGAGTCTGATCAATGCGCTGACGGGCCGTAAGACGCTGGCGCGTACTTCCAATACGCCGGGGCGGACACAGCAGCTGAACTTCTTTAATCTGGGTGACCGGCTGATGCTGGTCGATCTGCCGGGCTATGGTTATGCCAGAGTGTCCAAACAGGAACGGGTGGCCTGGGGCAGGCTGATAGACGGCTATTTGCTCGGACGGTCGCAGTTGCAGCGCGTGTGTCTGCTGGTGGATGCGCGGCACGGCATCAAGCCGAGCGATATCGAGATGATGGAGATGCTCGATAAGGATGCGGTCTCCTATCAACTGATATTGACCAAGGCCGACAAATGCAAACAGGTGGAACTGGAAAGGCGTGAGGAAGAGATAGCCGCAATTCGCGGAAACCATCCGGCTATGCATCCGCAGTCTCTGGTGACCAGTGCGACCAAACGTAAAGGCATTGACGAATTACGGCACGCCCTTTATGAGATGAGCAACCGCAAGTAAGGCAGGAATAAATGGACATTAAATCGCTGAAAGCGCCGGATTCGATGCTGCGAACGGCAAAGACCGTCTCGGAGGCGTTGCCCTATATCCGCAAATTTGCCGGCAAGACCTTCGTCATCAAATTCGGCGGCCATGCGATGGGCGATCCGCGCCTGTTCAAGACCTTCGCGCGCGATATCGTGTTGCTCAAACATATCGGCATTAATCCGGTGGTGGTGCATGGCGGCGGACCGCAGATCGGCCAGATGCTCGAACGTCTGAAAATTCAGAGCGAGTTTGTCGATGGACTGCGCGTGACCGATGGCGATACGGTGGAGATTGTCGAAATGGTGCTGTCCGGTTCGATCAATAAGCAGATTGTCTCAGCGATCAATGAAGCTGGCGGCGTGGCGATGGGCATCTCCGGCAAGGACGGTGATCTGATTAAGGCGCGCAAGCTTGAACGCAAGGTTAAGGACCCGGATTCCAATATCGAAAAAATACTTGATCTCGGATTTGTCGGCGAACCGGTTGATGTCAATCCGCATATCTTTGCCGATTTTCTTGAATCGGATATCATTCCCGTCATTGCGCCGATCGGTAGCGGTACAAAGGGCGAAACCTATAATATCAACGCCGATACGGCAGCCGGTGCGGTTGCTGCGGCAGTGAAAGCCTGCAAGCTGATCATGCTGACCGATGTGGCGGGGATTCTTACCAAGCAAGGTGAGTTGATCAGCCAGCTTGAAACAAAGGATGTGGGCGGGCTGATAAAAGATGGCACGATTACCGGCGGCATGATCCCAAAAGTCGAAACCTGTCTGCATGCGCTGGAACATGGGGTGGAATCGGCACATATTCTCGACGGACGTATCGCCCATGTGCTGCTGGTGGAGATTTTCACCAGACGCGGTGCCAGCACGATGATCAGCTAATCAGCGGAGTGGAATTATTCAACCAAATGCCGGAATTCCTCGATCACTCGGGCATATAATTCTTGCTTGAAAGGAACAATGAGACCGGACAGTTCATCCATGCGGACCCATTGCCAGTCGCTGAATTCCGGCTCGCGGGTGTTGATGTTGATCTGACCATCTTCACCGTTAAGGCGCATGGCGAACCATAATTGCGTCTGACCGCGATAGCGACCACCCCATAATTGGGGAATCAACTCATCCGGCAGATCGTAGCTCAGCCACTCAGAGGTTTGCGCCAAAATGGCAGCGTCCGTCACACCGGTTTCTTCTTCCAGTTCGCGCTGTGCGCAGTTTTCGGGAGATTCTCCCTCATCGATACCCCCCTGAGGCATTTGCCAGGCCTCCGAAGTTTGATCAATGCGTTTGCCGACAAAGACCTTGTCCTCTGCATTCAGCAGCATGATGCCTACGCATGGGCGGTAGGGCAGATGAGTAAAAGTAGAAGGCATGGATTATTGTTTCATCCCGATCAATGCCGAGACTGGTGCCAGTTCAACATCGGTGGGAAGGTTGGCAGCCCATTTTTTAAGGGTGTGAATGGTGATCGGATAGCCATGCGCGATTCCCAGTGCACTCCCTTTGGCGCGGGCAATTTTCTCCAAAGTGTTCAGCATGTTGCTGATGCTTTCAGGGTTGGGGTCGGCGTCGATAATGAGATCACCGGTGATGGCGATGCTGTCATAATTGTTGAGGAGCTTTAATGTCTCCACATTGGTGGTTCGGTGTGAGAATATCAGTGCCAAGCCACGCTCTTTAAGTTGTTCGAGCACCAGCTTCAAGCCACTGGTGCTAGCGGAGAATCCTTCGCCGACCGGCAGACTGACGCCGCTGTAACCGGCAAAGCTGGCAAGGCTGTGATAAAGCCGCGTGGTATTTTCTCTGGCATCCAGTTCAGCGATCAGACCAAACGGGCCGGGATCGCTTGCCGGATAATCTTTTGGCTGGACCGGCAAATGTAGCCAAGCTTCATGCCCCAGGTTACGGGCATTTTTCACCAGTGTCGATGTTTCCACCCCGTAAGGTGAAAAACTGAAACTAACTTCAGGAGGCAGGGCAAAGGCAGATTCGGATAGCCGTTGATTCAGTCCCAGATCCACCACCAGCATGGCGATGATGAATTTATCAGTTTTGGTGAACGGTCTGGAGTAATATTGCCATGGGTTGCTACCACCACCGCGCTTGGGCAGATCGCCGACGGTGCTGCGTTCGATCAGGCTGGGTGAAGGGGCCTCAGCGAGGCTGGCAGCACTGCGGGGATAGACGCGGATTGATTCATAGACTTCCTCTTCGCTGGCAATCAATGCATCTTTCTGGGGGGATGCAATGTCCACATCTTCGGAGAATGTGTCCTCGCCGACATCAAATCCGGTATCATAGCCGACATCAAAAGATGGTTCCGGTTCCTCCATTTCGCTGCCATCGTCATGGGATGACGTTTCATTTTCCACAGAAGTATCGAGAGAAGGGGGCAACTCTGCCGCCGTTGACGCGCTGTCAGAGCGGTGCATGTTCCCGTCGATCACGCCTGTGGATGTATGTATGGTAATACGCTGGCCAGTACTGATGGCATCAAGTATTTCATCCGTCCCGCTACTGTAAAACAGGAAAAGCAGAATTGCCAGAGCAATGGCTAATATAGCAGACAACCCGGCAAATATCGGGAAGGCAGAGGAAGAATGCGTGTCATCGCTGCTCATGGAGGTTTCACTGCGTATCAAGCAATACCTGTTTATAGATGGACAGCGCCCGAATCAGATCCAGTGCGCGTGAAAGCTGGTAATCTTCCTCCGTCGATAAATCCCTCAGACGTTTTAGCTGTTTTTTCTTGCCGTCCTTGTCTTCTTCCTTGTCACCATTGGTCAAATGTCCGCGCAGAGTGGACTCAGACCGTGCATCTTTGGTATCAATTGGCTCCACCGTGGCGGGCTGGACATGGATGTCCGGTTCAATTCCCTTTGCCTGAATCGAGATGCCTGATGGAGTGTAGTAACGTGCTGTCGTCAGACGCATGGCTCCGCTGTTTTTCAGCGGAATGACGGTTTGCACCGAACCTTTCCCGAAGGATTTGGTGCCGAGCACGACGGCGCGTTTATGGTCTTTCAACGCACCGGCAACGATCTCTGAAGCGGAAGCGGAACCTTCATTGATCAGCACCACCATCGGCAGCCCTTCCGCCATATCTCCCTGACGGGCGGTATAGCGTTTGGTATTTAACGGATTGCGTTCACGGGTAGAAACAATTTCTCCGCGCTCCAGAAAGGCATCAGTCACGGCAATCGCCTGATCGAGCAGGCCGCCGGGATTATTGCGCAGATCAAGCACGATGCCTTTTAACTTATCGCCGATTTCCTTTTTCTGTTGGGTGAATTGTTTCTTGACGGATTCATAGGTCGATTCGGAAAAAGACACCACACGGATATAGATAACATCTTCTTCTGCACGGCTGCGCACTGATTTGATTTTAATCAGATCACGCGTGATGGTGATGTCCATCGGTTCGGATAGCCCTTCGCGCAATACTTTGATGGTGATTTCCGTGCCGACCGGGCCGCGCATACGCTCGACCGCCTCGGACAGGGTTAGGCCAAGCACCTGCTCATCATCAATCTGACTGATATAATCACCTGCCTTGACGCCAGCACGGAAAGCCGGTGTGTCATCGATGGGTGAGACCACTTTAACGAGTCCGTTTTCCATGGTGACTTCAATGCCCAGTCCGCCAAATTCGCCCTTGGTTTGAACCTGCATTTCTTTGAAGCTTTTGGCGCTCAGATAACCGGAATGTGGGTCAAGCGAGGTCAGCATGCCATTGATGGCGGATTCGATCAGTTCGCTGTCTTCGACTTCCTCGACATAATCATTCCGTACCCGTTCAAAGACATCACCGAACAGATTGAGCAACTCATAGGTGCTTTCCTTCGACTCTCTGGCCTGCACATCCGGCGGCAGAGCCAAAAGAACGGTGAGACAACATGCTAGAAAGCCAAGACGAATCATTATATTACCTAAATTAAACTATTATCTAAAGACGCGCGCCACATCGACCGCATCAGCGACGCGCTACTTTGTTCCCTTTGACATTACCTATCCAGGCGGCGGGGTCAATAGCCTTGCTGTTTTTTCTCACCTCCAAATACAACTTTCTGCTTTTCTCTGTGCTGCCCATGCGCCCGACAGGCTCGCCCTGAATCACTTTCTGTCCGGGATCGGCCTGGATATCATTCAGTCCGGCCAGCAGTGTATGATATTGTTTATCGTGTTGTATAATAATCATATTCCCATAGTCTCTAAACGGACCGGTAAACACCACTTCTCCATCAAACGGGACAGTCACGGTAGCGCGGCTGGCAGTGTGAATCACCTGGCCTTTGTAGGTATCATTCCTATTTTTCTTTTCACCATAGCGGTGGATGACAGCGCCGTGGGCTGGCAGGCGTAACGACCCCTTAGCTGCCGCGAATTGTGCGGATTTTCGTTTGGGTGCTTTCGGCTTTAAACGAGGAGCGCCGATCTTACGGAAGGCGGCCATTTCCTTTTCCAGTTCTTGCAACAGTTCCTGCAGGGATTCGGTTTTGTGTGACAGGCTTTTTACACGGGCGATTAGTGCCTGATGATTATGAGAGAGTTGGCGTTGGATACGGCGTTTTTCGTCAATTTTATGTTCGAGCGAGGCATGTTGTTTGCCGAGCCTGATCTGTTCTTCCTGCAACTCTGTTCTGGCCTTTACCACTTTTTGCTTCAACTCGTCGATCTGTTCGATCTGCAGGCGCAATTCCTCGATACGCTGATCGGTTCCCTTATAGGCCGCATTCAGCACGCCTGCCGTGCGCAACAACTCCGACATGTTGGAAGGCTGGGCAATCACAAACTGGCGGGGGACACGCTGCATATGCACCATGGCGTGCAGCAGATGCGCCAGTTGTGTGCGCATGGCATCTTTTTCCATCTGTCTGGCGTCGGATTGTTCTTCCAGAATCACCAGTGATTTGCTTTTTTCATCGATTGAGGCTTCGTTTTTGCGGATTTTTTTTGCCAGGTTGACGGTTTCCTTCTGGATGGCCTGTAACTCTTCCCTAAGTTCGCCGAGCTCTTCATCAAGCTGTTGTTCCTTCACCTGTGTTTCCTCAAGAGAAGAGACTGCCTGATCAAGGTTTTGTTTGATGTCGGTGGAGCCGAAGGCCGGTCCGGTCATCAACAGGAAACAGCATGTAACATGGAGCAGGCTATGCAGTTTTACTTTGAACATCAGTCGCGTCAGATAATAAGGATGTCCCAGTCATAGCATCCGGTATGGGAAGCTGCAACAGATCGAGCATGGTGGGTGCCAGATCGGCAAGTTTTCCTTCGCGAATCAGCAGGGATGATTCTTTCAGGTCACGGCGGAGGACGACGACAGGTACCAGATTGGTGGTATGTGCCGTGTGTGACTGGCCGCTTGCATGGTCCTGCATGTGTTCGACATTGCCATGATCGGCGGTAATGATCATTGCGCCACCAGCCTGTTCGATGGCTTCCAGTAATCGTCCCAGACATGTATCCACTGCTTCTACGGCTTTGATGGCGGCATCAAGCTTGCCGGTATGGCCGACCATATCGGTGTTGGCGTAATTGACGATAATGACGTCAAAGCGATCTTCCTCGATGGCGTTGATCAAGGCATCTGTTACCTCACAAGCCGACATGTCCGGTTTAAGATCATAGGTGGCGACATCGGGTGAAGGAACCATGATGCGTTCTTCGCCGTCATAGACGGTTTCGCGTCCGCCATTGAAGAAAAAGGTCACATGCGCATATTTTTCGGTCTCGGCGATACGTAGCTGGGTAAGACCATGCTGCGCGATCACTTCACCTAATGTAGCGGTGAGCGGAACAGGTGGAAAAAGAGCCGGAAGGAAAGCACTCAGCGCGTTGGAATATTCGACCATCCCGCAGCTGCTGGCGAATGATACGACGCGCTCCCGTTCAAATCCGTCAAAGGCCGGATCGAGTAGCGCTGTCAATAGCTGGCGTGCACGATCGGCACGGAAATTGGCCATCAGCAACCCATCCCCATCTTGCATGCCGGTATAGCCTTTCAGGACGCATGGTTTGATGAATTCATCCGTGGTACCATGTATTTCATAATTGATCACGATGGTGGCATGTGCATCCGCGGCAATGTCGCCTTCGGCACTGACTAACATATTGTAGGCCTGTTCGGTCCGGTCCCAGCGCGTATCGCGGTCCATGGCATAGTAACGTCCACACAGCGTGGCGAGCCTGATATTGGATTCGTCTGCGATCATTTGCTGGGTTCGATGCAGATAGTCTCCGGCGCTTTGTGGCGGAGTATCACGCCCATCCAGAAATGCATGGAGCCAGACCATGGTTCCCTCTTGTGCGATGATATGCGCTAGCGCCAGTATATGATCCATATGTGCATGGACGCCACCGTCAGAAAGCAATCCCATCAGATGGTAGGCACCGCCGCTTTGTTTTAGCGTGGCGATAAAAGAATGTAATTGCGGATTCTGTGCCAGTTCACCTGTATTGATGGCTTGGTCGATGCGCGGTAGATCCTGCATCACGATGCGCCCGGCGCCGATATTCATATGGCCGACTTCGGAATTGCCCATCTGTCCGGCAGGCAGGCCGACATGCTGTTCGGAGGCGTGGATGACGCCATGCGGATAGCTGCTCAGCACATGATCCCAGTTGGGGGTGTCAGCCTGGGCAATCGCATTGTCGTCCGCTGCCTCTTCACGATGGCCCCAGCCGTCGAGAATACACAGAATTATCGGTTTCGGGCGTGTATTAGTCATAGGGAGAATATAGAGAGAACAGAGGTGTGTGCAATGATTATTACCTTGTCATCTGTCATCCCCGCGCAAGCGGGGATCTTGATGTGCAATATGGAAAAGAGATTCCCGCTTGCACGGGGATGACGTATTTATTACCTACGGTGATAGGGATGGCCGGAAAGAATCGTATAGGCGCGGTACAGCTGTTCGCACAGCATGGCGCGCACCAGCATGTGCGGCCAGGTTTGCCCGCCAAACGACAGGACCAGGTCGGCCCGTTGTCTGACGCTGTCGTTCAGCCCGTCCTGCCCGCCGATGATCAGGGCGAGATGTGAGAGTCCGCTTTGTTGCCAGTCCCCGATTCGTGTGGCAAAGGCTTCGCTGCGCAGTGATTTTCCCCGCTCATCAAGTGCAATGATCTTGTCGGCAGTATGGCAGACTGCGAGCAGGGCGTTTGCTTCCTGTTGTTTACGTTGCTGAATGGGCAGGGGTTTTTTGATGTCGATTTCGCGAATGTCGAGTGGCCAGGGCAGTTGCCTGACATATTTATCCGCAAGCTCCTTCTCGGGGGAGGCTTTCATCTTCCCCACGCAGGCGAGCGTGATGCGCATGGTTCCGGATCAGTCCGCAGGTCTTACACCAATGCTTCCTGCATGGCAGGCATCGGGATCGACCACATTTTCTCCAGATTATAGAACTCGCGTGTTTCCGGTTTGAACAGATGTATGATGACATCGCCGGCATCGATCAACACCCAGTCACAGCTGTCCAGTCCCTCGATTGAAAGGGCCGGGCTGCCAAGCTGGCGGAGTTTGTCCTGAAGCTTATCAGCCAGCGACGCGACATGGCGCGCGGAACGGCCGGAGGCAACGATCATCTTATCAGCGAAACTACATTTACCGGAAAGGTCGATAACGGCAATCTCTTCGGCCTTGTCGTTATCGAGCGATGCTTCAATGGCGAGACTGAGCGCATTAGCATCTATGGATGTGGCAGGAATAGACGTAATCTCCTTACTGGTTACTAACACTTTCATTATGCCGTAAAAACCCGTCCTTTCCAAGTTTTTTTCGAATGGCCGTCGCTTCGGCGGGGTGCCGTGGCATGTGGATATAGCTCCAGGCAGGTGGGGTTGTTTTTGTCAGCAATGGCGCTTGTGTTTGTGCGATGCGAAAGGCGTCAAAGCGGATGGCGGCCTTTGAGCGCAGAGCACAGTGAGAGAATGGCGAGCGGTCGAACACGGCAATGGGCAGGGCATGAAACAGCCGGTCCCAGTTGCGCCAGCGATGGAAGCAGGCGAGGTTGTCTGCGCCCATCAGCCAGACGAAATCGCTCTGTGGATAATGCGACAGCAGGGAACGCACCGTGTCGTAGCTGTAGAACAGATGATGCTGGTCTTCATAGTCGGAAACATGGATATGCGGGTAGGGCCCAGCCAGAATTTCAGCATGTGTCAGCCGTGTCCCATAATCGGTCAGTGACGAAGCTTCCTTCAACGGGTTTTGCGGTGAGACCAGCCACCAGACATCATCCAGCTGCAATGTTTTGAGTGCGTGTAGGCTCAGATGCACATGCCCGTCATGCGCCGGATTGAACGAGCCGCCGAGTAGTCCGATGCGCGGTTTGATCCGTGCCATCAGGGACGGGTTGCTCCGTCGCTGGTGACGACATATTTATAAGTGACGAGCTGATTGCATCCGACTGGTCCGCGCGCATGCAACCGGCCGGTGGAAATGCCGATCTCGGCGCCCATGCCGAATTCGCCGCCATCGGCAAATTGCGTCGAGGTGTTGACCATAACGATGGCGCTGTCGATCTCGCGGCTGAAACGCTCAACGGCGCCCTTATCGGTGGCGAGGATTGCATCAGTATGGTGCGAGCTGTAGCGGTTGACATGCCCGATCGCCTCTTTTAGATCGCCGACGGTCTTAACTGAAATCATCGCTTCGAGATATTCCCTGCCCCAGTCTTCTTCAGCGGCGGTTTGAATGCGTGCATCGGTTTTCTGCGCGCGTGCATCACCGCGAATCTCGCAATGTTTTTCCGACAAGGCATCGACGAGTTGCGGCAGGAATTCATCGATGATCGCTTCATCGATGACCAGCGATTCCGCCGCGCCGCAAATGCCGGTGCGGCGCATTTTGGCGTTGACGATCACGTTTAATGCCATGTCCGTATCGGCGCTTGTATGTACATAGAGATGGCAGTTGCCGTCGAGATGCTGAATGGTGGGAATGCGGCTTTCCTCGGCGATGCGTTTGGTCAGCGACAGCCCGCCGCGCGGCACGATGATATCGATCACACCGGTCATACGCAGCATTTCGCCGACGGCCTGGCGGTCACGTGTCGGCACCAGTTGAATGGCATCCTGCGGCAGACCGGCTGCCTTTAACCCCTGATGCAGAATGTCAACAATGGCGGAGGAGGAATGCAGGCTTTCCGAACCGCCGCGCAAAATTGCCGCATTGCCGGATTTCAGGCACAGTCCGCCGGCATCGGCAGTCACATTCGGGCGCGACTCATAGATGATCCCGATTACTCCGAGTGGTACGCTGACCTTGGTGATATGCAGCCCGTTATTGTTGCCCTCCCATTGATCCAGCTCGCGTCCGACCGGATCGGGCAGGGCGGCAATCGCTTCTAAGCCCTTTGCCATCGATGCCATGCGCGATTCGTCCAGCAACAGCCGGTCGATCATCGCGTCTGACAGACCTTTTTCCCTGCCGAAGGCGGTGTCTTTGGCATTGGCGCTCAGAATCTGCTCCGACTGTTCGCGCAGCAGCCGTGCCGATTCTGTCAGTGCCTGATTTCTGGCATCGCTCGAAGCGGTTGCCAGCGACTGATAGGCGGCGCGGGCACGCGTGCCCATCTCTTTCATCAGGGTTGGAATATCGTCTTTCATTGCCGTTTGTCCCATCATCATCTCCTCTTATTTAAAAGTCCCGTCTCTTCGCTACGCTCCGAGTCGGTGTACTTTTAAATAGTGTTTATCAAGCGAAAAATATGTTTGGGAACGGCCCGGCACATATTTTTCAAGTTTTTTTCGCAAGCGCTACGCGCTTGTTCAATGATATTTCATATCAAGGTTTGAAGCAGTTCTTCACCTTGATATGACAATTTCTTATCTCATAAAAAGTACACTGAGCGCATGAGCGCGAAGGACTTTTTATGACTGTCTTTTGCGATCTTCCGGTCGACCATACACCACGCGGGTACGGCAGAGCAAGTCGTGCAGTCCGGTTTTCTGATCGGTCAGGGCGATCGGCAGAAACCAGATGGTCATCAGCCAGACGATCAGCGTATAGCTGCTGTTGGGATCGAGGCTGGAATAAATCGGCAGCTGTGGCATGAGGAAGGCGAGGAACCGTTCGATCGCCTGCTGACGGTTGAGCGAGGAGCCGTCCTGATTGGTCACATACATGCCGATCAGCCGTTTGCCGGGAGTCGCCTGCCAGGAAGAGACGAGAAAGGCGACGTAATAGGTGCCGGTCACCACGAGTCCTACTAATGCTTCGAAAAAGGTACGCTGTCCGAAAATACTGCCGATCAGTGCGCCGATGGGCAGCAGGATGACTGCATCGATGACAAAGGCAAACAGCCTCGCGAAAAAATGCGCGTAATGCGGTTTGGGTGTGATTGTCATCCGTTCAGTACCATATCGTCCCGGTGAATTAATACGTCCCGTCCTTTATAGCCAAGGATGGATGCAATGTCGCCCGACTTTTTTCCCAGGATGCGCATTGCGTCATCAGTGGCGTAATTGATCAGCCCTTTTCCCAGTTCCTGGCCGTTTGCGTCGTGAATGACGACGGTATCGCCGCGGTCAAACCGTCCGTGAATATCGGTGACACCGGCGGGCAGCAGGCTTTTGCCCTGACGCAGGGCATTTACCGCGCCATCATCAATCATCACAGTTCCAGCGGGAATGTTAGTAGCGGCGATCCAGTGTTTGCGCGCACTGAGCGGTGTATCCGAGGCGATAAACCAGCTGCAGGCCCCACCTTGCTGCAAATGCGCTATAGGGTGAGCGATGGTGCCCTGGGTAATCACCATATGACAGCCTGCTGCCAGCGCGATTTCGGCTGCCATCAGTTTGGTGCGCATGCCGCCCGTACCGTGAGGATTGGTGTCGTCTCCCGCCATGGCGCGAATCTCATCAGAGATGTTGCGGATTTCGGGAATGTGTTTTGCATCATCATGCCGATTTGGGTCGCGGTCATACAGCCCGTCCACATCGGACAACACCACCAGCAGATCAGCGCTGATCATCGCTGCCACACGTGCGGACAGCCGGTCATTATCGCCATAGCGGATTTCGGCGGTGGTGATGGAATCATTTTCATTGATCACAGGTATAATGCCGGCCCTCAGCAACGTATTGATCGTATTGCGGGCATTGAGATAGCGCTTACGTTGCTGAGTATCATCCGAGGTGATCAATATCTGCGCTACCGCTATGTGATGGCTGCCCAATGCAGCTTTCCACGCATCGTTCAGGATGATCTGTCCGCAGGCAGCGGCGGCCTGTTTCTCTTCCAGCGGCAGGTAGGGTGAAGAAGTATTCAGTGCTTTTCTTCCCAGAGCGACCGCGCCGGAGGTGACAATTACCACTTCTTTGCCTTGTGCTTTCAATTGCGCGATATCCTGTGCCAGACCGGCCAGCCATGCCTCATTGATATGGCCTGTTGTCTCATCGACCAGCAGGGCCGAGCCGACCTTGACCACGACACGTTTTGCCTCATTAAGCCCGGTCATGCTGTACATCCTCTGTCTGCATGGCGCGATAATGATCAATCGCCTGCAGCATGTCACGTAATACTTCATCGACACCTAAACGGTTGACGCCGGACAGTAAACGTATCTCTGCACCCGATACCTGCTGCAATTGGGCTTTTTTTATTTCCATCTCTTCTTCGCTGAGAGCGTCGCATTTATTCAGCGCGACGATTTCCGGTTTGGCAGCTAATTCACCGTCATAGGCCGCCAGTTCACCGCGCACGATACGATAGGCATCGGCCACGTCTTCCTGTGTACCGTCCACCAGATGCAGCAGAATACCGCAACGTTCGACATGGCCCAGGAAACGCAAACCCAGTCCGGTGCCCTGATGGGCGCCTTCGATCAGGCCGGGAATATCGGCGAGTACAAATTCCCGCTCATCGATATAGACCACGCCGAGCTGCGGTGTCAGTGTCGTGAAGGGATAATCGGCGATTTTGGGCTTGGCGCGGGTCACGGCGGCCAGAAAGGTCGACTTTCCGGCATTGGGCAGGCCGATCAGCCCGGCATCTGACAGCAGTTTCAAGCGCAACCATACCCACATTTCCTGTCCCGCTTTGCCTTCGGTGGCTTTGCGTGGGGCGCGATTGGTCGAGCTTTTGAAATGGATATTCCCCAACCCGCCTTCGCCGCCTCTGGCGAGGCAGATTTTTTGTCCGACGTCGGTGAGGTCGTACAGAACGGTGTGTTTATCCTCGGTGATAATCTGAGTGCCGGTTGGGACATGGATGGTAATATCCTCGGCGCTTTTACCGGTGCGCTGGGTGCCCATACCATGTATGCCTTTTTTGGCTTTGAAATGCTGCTTGTAACGAAAATCGATCAGCGTGTTCAGCCCGCTGACACATTCGACGTACACCGAACCGCCGCGTCCGCCGTCACCGCCGTCCGGTCCGCCAAGGGGGATATTTTTCTCGCGCCGGAAGCTGACGCAGCCGGCGCCACCGTCACCGCTTTTGATGAATATCTTTGCTTCGTCGAGAAATTTCATATGCTGTTTGACCTGTCATAAAAAAAGGGAAATGGTGGACCATTTCCCTTTGCTTTTCACTCACTCAGGCGAGGTATTACGCGGCGTCTACGGTGACAAAGTTTTTGTCATTCGCCTTTTTGTAGAAGCGCACCTTGCCGTTTACCAATGCAAACAGGGTGTGATCCTTGCCCATGCCGACATTTTCACCCGGATAGAATTTGGTGCCACGTTGACGTACGATAATGTTGCCGGGAATGACGGCCTCACCACCATATTTCTTCACACCCAGACGGCGGCCTGCCGAGTCGCGTCCATTGCGTGAACTACCACCTGCTTTCTTATGTGCCATCGGCTGTTACTCCTTATCCGCTTTTTTCGTTGTCGTTTTCTTCGCCGCAGGTTTTTTGGCTGCGGTCGTTTTCTTTGCAGCAGGTTTTTTCTCTGTTGCGGTTTTGGTTGCTGTCTTCTTAGCCGCTGGTTTTTTCGCCGGTTCTGCTTTCTTTGTGTCTGTCTTGGCTTCGGTTTGTGCCTCTTTTTTAGACTCGGCCTTTTTCGCAGGCGCTGCCACCTTGCCGCCGACATCGGTAATTTTCAGCACGGTCTGCAACTGACGATGGCCCTGCTTGCGGCGATAGTTATGACGGCGCTTCTTTTTAAAGACAATGACCTTATCGGCTTTTTCCTGTGCGACGATTTCCGCATTGACCACGGCACCGGCAATCGTCGGGCTGCCGACCTTGTCGCCCATCATCAACACCTGATCCAGCGCAACCTTATCGCCTGCCTTGCCTTCGAATTTCGCCACGGCGATCTGATCGCCTGCTGAAACGCGATATTGCTTACCGCCTGTTTTGACCACTGCAAACATGTTCTATCCTTTCTCATCCTCAAGAAGAGGCACGCACTATAGAGCAGAAAGGCAGGCTGTCAATCGAAAATCCCCGGCGTTCATCCGGCGCTTGCTGCTATGTAGCGGATTTGTTAATGGGGGTGCATGGCAACGCCCCGATCTTCCAACCGTGCTGCACGTCGCACGCAGGCAAAATTGCAGAAACATCAGCCGGATGCCGCCATGATGCTTCAGCAGGGGCTGGCGCTGCATCAGCAGGGCAGGCTCGATCAGGCTGAGCAGCACTACCGTAGCGTGCTCAAAAACCATCGCAATCATCCCGAAGCGTTGCAGCTGCTGGGGATGCTCTCGGTTGCCAAACAACAGTTCAAGGAAGCGATGGCGTATTTCAACGCATCGCTCAAAGTCAATGACGCACAGCCGCATGTCTGGTTTAATCTCGGCAAGCTGCATTACGACATGCAGCGTTATGACAAGGCATTGGATGCTTTCGACAGAGTGCTTGCCCTGCGGCCGGATCACATTGCCGGGATTCTGCATAAGGCCTACAGCTATAAAGACCTCGGCAAATGGGGGGAGGCAGAC
Source organism: Rickettsiales bacterium (assembly GCA_028281385.1). Lineage (GTDB taxonomy): Bacteria > Pseudomonadota > Alphaproteobacteria > Rickettsiales > UBA3002 > JANQJY01. Next base: position 17,436 of record JANQJY010000074.1, read on the forward strand.
GAGCTGTTGCAATCGGCCGCAACCCGCATGCCGCAGGAAGTACAGTTACCACTGACGCGCGCCACCTTTCATCGAATGCAGGGCCGCAAGGATCAGGCATTGGCGCTCTATCGCGAGGCGGTGGAGACAGAGGCGACCAATGCCGAAGCCTGGTACAACATCGCCTTGTTGGAAACGGAAGCGACAGCGCTGCATGAAGATATGACTCACATGCGGGCACTGCTCGAAACACAAGAGATCAGCCAACAGGATGCAATCTATCTGCAGTTTGCACTGACGCGTGCCTGTGAAGCGCTGGGCGATGATGTGCAGATGATGGCGCATATGCATGCGGCCAATCGTCTGAAGCGGGCAACTTACAATTATGACCACGCGCAGGCGACGGCGCATTTTTCCGCACTCAAAACACATTTTACGCAGGAGATCATACAAACACATCACCTGACGGAATCACCTTCAAACATCTGTCCGATATTCGTCGTCGGCATGCCGCGCTCGGGCACGACCCTGATTGAACAGATACTGGCCGGCCACTCGCAGGTTACGGCGGGAGGAGAATTGTCTCTGCTGTCCGGTGTCATCATGCGGCATGCACCCGATTATGTGCATAAGCGGGTCTGGCAATCGCCGGAGATATTACAGGCCATGCGGAAGGATTATCTGGCCGGGTTGAAGAAAATCGGCAACACGGCCTATGTCACCGATAAGATGCCGATGCATTTTATGCATCTCGGGCTGATCCGCCTGATCCTGCCGGAAGCAAAGATCATCCATATGGTGCGCGATCCGCTCGATACCTGTTTTTCGATCTATAAACGTCTGTTCATGGCACCGCATCCTTATGCCTATGATCAGGAAGAGCTGGCGCTATATTATAAGGATTATGAGGCGCTGATGCGGCATTGGGAAGATGTGCTGCCCGGTGCCATTATCCGTCAATCCTACGAAACCCTGGTGAGTGAAGGCGAAGAGGCCATTCAGCAACTGATCGCTGCCTGCGGGCTCGAATGGCAGGAGACCTGTGCGCGTTTTTACGAGGTAAAAGGAGCGGTGAATACCGCCAGTGCCGAGCAGGTACGCCGCCCGCTCTATCGGGATGCCATCGGTTCGGCGCAGAAGGTTGCCCACGGTCTGGAGCCAATGATTGCCATTCTGAACCGAGATTAGTACACTGCAGCGCAGGTAACAACGCGATAAGGCGATGGCGAAACTTTCTATCCCTTTTAATTCTCTGGTGAAATCCGTGGCGGTGGTGTCGCTGCCGGGGCTGATTGTGCTGTCGATTTATGTGGTGCTGGACATTCTGCAACTGCCGCACATGCTTTACGCCTATGCAATCATCATTATCGCCACGACGCTGTTCGTCTATCCCTTCCTTGCCAATATTACCGCGCTGACGCATTATGTCGATGAGTTGGCGCAGGATAAGAAGGTCGATGCGCCGAAGCTGCAATATCTCAGTGCGCCGATCGATCTGTCGCAATCGCTTGAAGGTCTGCAGCGCAGCTGGGAAGTCAAAAAACAGCAGATGGAAAGTATTATCACCGAGCGCGAGATTCTGGTCGATACGCTGCCGGATATTCTAATCATGATCAATGACGAAAAACGTATTGTGCGCACCAACCGTGCGGCACGCGCGATTTTCGGACAGAATCTGGCAATGAAAAAATTGAGGGAGGTGATTGAGAATCAATATCTGCTCGATACTGTCGGTGCGGTGATACAGGATCTCAAGGGCCGTGAAATCGAATTTCATATCGAAGAACCGGTCATACGTGATTTCCTCGCGGTGATTGAACGTTTCCCGGTACCGTCGGCGGGCGGGATTTCCACCGTCATCACCATGAACGACATTACCGAGCTGAAAAGCGTGGAGCAGATGCGCGCCGATTTTGTTGCCAATGCCAGCCATGAAATTCGCACGCCGCTGGCCAGCATCCGCGGCTTTATCGAAACGCTGATCGGGCCCGCAAAAGACGATGCCAAGGCACGCGAGGAATTTCTGGCGATCATGCTCGATCAGGCCGAGCGCATGCAGCAACTCATTGATGATCTGCTGTCACTATCCAAGATTGAGATGAATGCCAATGCGGTGCCGACTGACCCGGTGGAGTTGAATAAACTGGTTCGCAAGGAAATCGAGCATTTTCGCCGTCCGGCCGAAGACAAGCATATCCGTCTGGTGGTTGATTTGCATGATAATCTCCCCGATGTGAAGGGCGATATGAACGAACTGGCGCAGGTGATTCACAATCTGGTCGGCAATGCGATTAAATACGGCGCGACGCACAGTGATGTGACGATTATCACCAAAGTGACATCCGATCTGCCGGCTGACCCCAATATGCGCAATTACAGCCGTGTCGTCTGCCTGTCGGTGCGCGATCAGGGAGAAGGCATTCCCAAACAGCATATCCCGCGGCTGATGGAACGTTTTTATCGGATTGATTCGGCGCGCACCCGCGAAATCGGCGGCACCGGGCTGGGGCTGGCAATTGGCAAAGGTATCATCTCGCGCCATCGTGGTGCCGTAACCATCGACAGCGAAGTCGGTGTCGGCAGCATCTTCGCCATCTATCTGCCGATGTTCGAGGGGTG
>JANQJY010000112.1 GCA_028281385.1 Rickettsiales bacterium
CTGGCTTCAGCCTTTTCTGGATTCCGTGTTCTTCGGTCTACTGACCTCGTCCACGGAATGACGGGAAAGTAGAAATACAAAAATGCGATAGATTCCCTAGAATTTAACGAAAAATGTCAAATATTAACCATTCGTTAATATTTGACAGGTAGTATAGAAGTATGAATACGAGAGTACCACAGTCTTGGGATCAAGACCCGATGCAATTGCGTGCGTTGGGTGCAGCCGCCAAGATTGATGGAATTGATAGAGGTGTCATTGAAGAAGCGCGAAAAGCAGTACAAAACCCGTTCGCGTCATTAATAGGAAGAGCATCACCGAGAGTAAAAGAAGACAACAAACCGCAGCAGGAAACAAAGGTCGAGCGGGAAATGCCGATAACAGGTGAAGTGACAGCGGCACGCGCTATACACAACCTTCAGCAACAGCCGGGGCAGATAGCAGAAAAAGGTCCCAATCATGAAGCAAGAATGCATGAAGCGTCACAAGAAGTGCAATTGGCAAATATAACAGGTAAACCGGCGAAAAGAGGAGAGGTGACCGCATCTGACATAGCGATTGCTGAACAAGCTACCAGGAGTGATGGTGTAAGACAGGATCTGCAGGAATTTTGGAGAGACCCAACGGGATTAACAGGAAAAATGGAAGTTGCCGATGCCGGACCGAATGGTGCTCCGGATGCGCCGGCTGTCGCTCCGGCAGATCCTGGGATGATTGCCGCACAACATGAAGCGGCACGCAATCCTGAAGTTCAACAAGGTTAATCCTTCACCTTTTCGCCCGTTTCCGCCATACTCATGTCATGACGCAACCTGTCACCCATAAGGTCGGGATGATTCCTTTCTGCCGCAGCACTTTGGCGCATGGGGTGGCGGGACCGATAAAGTTTCTGGTGCATTTACCCAAAGCGAAAAAAAAGGAAGAAGAAGCCAAAATGCAGTGGGGTATTGCACGTGGGTCGGTGCGTTATCGCACGGAGGAAAATGCCACGTGGGTGGATGCGCGCACAGTAGAAGATTTCGAGAAGGCACAACGGCAGGGTTATCCGTTTGAGGCGGTAGAAGAAACGATCCGCCAGGAAGCCGGAGAAGAACTAGGATTGGCGATAACAGACGATATGCCGTTAATCGATCTGGGAACGCACCGCTATGTGTCGCTGAACCATCCGCCCTATCCGATTCAGTTTTTCGCGGTGGAAGTGCCGCCGGAGATCGCGCTGCATGGAGCGAAGGATGCGCAGCGAGTGGCGTTCAAATCCCTGGATGAGATCCGCGAGATGGTGAATTTGTTGGAAAGTGCGCCACCCAATGAACGGATGAAACCAGGCTATCTGTCGATTCTCGAAGCGGTGGAGAAGCAGCTATTGACCTAACATAATGAAAAGCATAGCGCCGAGCATCAGCGGGACTGTCAGCATCGAAATCATGAAAATCTGCTGGATGCGTCTGGCCATGGTGATCATTTCGTCAAGGTGATCGCTGAAGCCCGATATGCTCGGATTGCTGCGCAGATAGGTAATGTTTACTTCATCGCCTTGATTGACGGACTGATAGATATGTTCACTGACATGACGTTTTGTCTGACACTCTTTTCCCTGCCAGTCTTTGAAACGATAATGCAGATAATGGCTGGTGCCGTTTTTAGTGTGCTGAATATTTCTGTCGGTAATCGTTGCTTTGGCATGCATGGTCTGAGCCGGGTCTTTCAATTGTTCAAGCTGCGTGGTGCGTTTGCGGAAAAACATGAAAATGATGACTTCTGCGAACATCACGATGGTAAAGGCGATGGCCATATACATGACAGTTTCTTCCATGTCACCCCTCCTCGAAGCAGATGCCGGTATCGCTATAACGCAAGGCCAGCTTGCCGTCGATAAAGGCTTCGGCATATTGTCCGAACACTTCGTAGCGCCAGCCATGCATGAAATGAATGCTGCTGCGTTCCTGTTTGTCGGCGACAAAGGCGGTGAGTTCGTCTTTGTTCGCGACCAGCCTGCTGGCAACATCGTCTTGCGAACAGCGCATTTTCAATAAAATCTTGAGCACTTCCAGTGCCGCCTGCTGTTCGGGTTTCAGTATCGATTTGCGTTTTTCATCCTTTGGCCATTGCTCTTTCGGCAGGGCGTCCGCTTCGAGAAGCGCATCGAGCAACCATTGCCGGCGGCGTGGTGAAAGATGTTTGGTGATACCGCGAATCGCTTCCATTTCTTCCAGTATTTTCGGTGCGAGCGAAGCGATGCGCAGCAAGGTATCGTCATTGAAAATACGGCCGCGCGGCAAGTTCTTTTCCTTCGCAGTGTCTTCCCGCCATTGCGATACGGCACGCACGCGGTTGAGATGTTCCGGCCGACGGTTCTTATATTTGATTTTGCGCCACAGCGCATCCGGATCGACCTCGTAATACGACCGGTCATTCATCTCGGCCATATCTTCGGCGATCCATGCATCGCGTCCCTGTTCATGCACGCGCTCTTTCAGCATGTCGTAAATATCGCGCAGATAGGTGACATCGCTGATGGCGTAATCGATCTGCCGTTGCGTGAGCGGCCGTGCCGCCCAGTCGGTATAGCGTGAACTCTTATCCAGCTCCTCTCCCAGCAGCTTATTGACGAGTGATTCATAGCCGACCGATTCGCCGAATCCGCAAACCATGGCGGCAACCTGCGTATCGTAAAGCGGTGTGGGAATGGCGCCATTCAAATGCAGGAAAATTTCGACATCCTGTTTGGCGGCGTGAAAAATTTTCAACAGCTTTTCATTGGCCATCAGCTCGAAGAAAGCCGATAAATCCATCCCTTCAGCCAGCGGATCGATCGCGGCTTCGATCTTTTCTCCGGCAAGCTGAATCAGGCATAGCTGCGGATAATAGGTGCGCTCGCGGATGAATTCCGTATCGACGGTGATGAATGTCTCGCCGGACAGCGCCTGACACAGTGTTTTCAGTTCGGCGGTATCGCTGATGACCCGGTGCAATGTAATGTCTCTCTCAACTCTCTAAATAAACGGCACCAGCGGCACATCACAGGCGACAAGCAGGAACAAAGCGGATAAGGCGATGAATTTCAACATGATCATTCTCTCAAGGTTAGGCTTGGCAACGGTTCGTCTATGCTCTATACCACAGGCAACATGGTAACAGCCAGAAAATAAAGGACGGAACATGACACATCCCTACCGAACACATCATTGTGCGGCGCTGAGAGAAGAGCATGTCGGCAAGACGGTGACGCTCTCCGGCTGGGTGCATCGTACGCGCGATCACGGTCAGTTGGTGTTTATCGATCTGCGCGATCATTACGGCGTAACGCAATGTGTGGCGGAGAGCGACCATGCATTGTTTGAAACGCTGACGCATCTGCGCAACGAAAGCGTGGTGACGGTTAAGGGAGAAGTCGTCAGACGTGATGAAGAGACGATCAACTCCGACCTGCCGACCGGCCATGTCGAAGTGAAAATCGACAGTTTCCATATGGAATCCGAGGCAGAGCAACTGCCGATGCTGGTCAATAACGACGAGGCGGATTTTCCCGAAGCTACGCGCCTGCAATACCGTTTTCTCGATCTGCGCCGTGAGACACTGCATGAGAATATCATCCTGCGCTCGAAGGTGATTGCCCATCTGCGCGAGAAAATGACCGAGCAGGGCTTCATGGAAATGCAGACGCCGATTCTGACCGCCTCGTCGCCCGAAGGCGCGCGTGATTATCTGGTGCCGAGCCGAGTGCATCCCGGTAAGTTTTATGCGCTGCCGCAGGCGCCGCAAATGTTCAAGCAGTTATTGATGTGCTCGGGCTTTGATAAATATTTCCAGATCGCGCCGTGCTTCCGCGATGAAGATGCGCGTGCCGACCGCTCGCCGGGCGAATTCTATCAGCTCGATATGGAAATGGCCTTTGCGACGCAGGAGGATGTGTTCGCGGCGATTGAGCCGATACTGACATCGGTGTTCGAGACATTCTCCGATAAAAAGGTGGTGCAGACGCCGTTTCCGCATATTCCCTATGAAGAGGCCATGTTGAAATATGGCAGCGACAAGCCCGATCTGCGCAATCCGATTGAGATTTGCGATGCTACCGGTATCTGGCAGGGTTCAGGCTTCGGCATTTTCAACAAGGTAATTGACGGCGGCGGTATCGTGCGGGCGATTCCGGCACCCGGCACGGCTGACAAGCCGCGCAGCTTTTTCGACAAAATGATCGGCTTTGCTCAGGATAACGGTGCGAAGGGACTGGCCTATATCATCTATGACGAGCAGGGCGAAGGCAAAGGCCCGATTGCGAAATTCCTGTCCGACGACAAACATGCCGAACTGAAGGAAAAAGCAGGGCTGTCTAATGGTGATGCGGTGTTCTTTTCTTCCGGCGAGGAATTGGAAGCGGCGCATATCGCCGGGCTGGTACGGGATGAGATTGCGCGTCAGCTGGAGTTGATCGATGATTCAGTGTTCTCCTTCTGCTGGATTGTCGATTTTCCTTTTTACGAGTGGGATGAAGACAACAAAAAGATCGACTTTTCGCATAATCCCTTCTCGATGCCGCAGGGCGGGCTGGAGGCACTGGAAGCGGCTGAAGGCGATAATGAAAAACTGCTCGGCCTGAAAGCCTGGCAGTATGACATTGTCTGCAACGGTGTGGAACTGTCGTCCGGCGCGATCCGGAATCACAAGCCCGATATCATGAAAAAAGCTTTTGCTATTGCCGGTTATGACGAGTCGGTATTGGAGGAAAAATTCGGCTCGCTGTGGCGTGCCTTCCATTACGGCGCACCGCCGCATGGCGGCATTGCTCCGGGCATTGACCGTATTGTCATGCTGCTGGCGGAGGAGCCGAATATCCGCGAAGTCATCGCCTTTCCGATGAATCAGCGCGCCGAGGATCTGTTGATGGGTGCGCCATCGACGGTCGATGATCATCAGCTGAAAGAGCTGAATATTCAGCTGACGCCGAAAGCGCGTCAGGCGCTGGAGGAAGCGAAAAATGCCGAAGAGGACGAAGCAGCGGCGTGATTGATGTTGATCAAGGCGGCCGTTATGTGGAGTGATAAAAGTGAAAACAAGTAGCGTCATAAGCAGATAAAAAGGAGCATATAATGACAGAAGCAAAGCACGACCTGCACCATGAATTCCCGGAATATGAGGAGCAGATTCACCGGCTGAAGGAGTCGGATAATCACTTCCGCCGACTGTTCGATGAGTATCACGTGGTGAACAAGGAAGTGAAACGGATCGAGCAGGGGGTGGAAAATACGTCCGACGATTACGCGGAAGAATGCAAGAAAAAGCGTCTCAAGCTCAAGGATGAGTTGTTCGAGATGCTGAAGGCCGCCTAGGCAGCCAGGTAAAAGCAACGCTTGCTGAATGTCAACAGGGCCTACACAGAAGGGATGCAGCGGCTACATTCCATTCAGGCGCTTCGTGGGCTGGCGGCCCTGTCGGTGGCGATCGGTCATCTCGACTATTATGAAGGCGGCGACAGCCCGACACAGGCGTTTGCCTGGGTCGGGGTCGATCTGTTTTTTGTCATCAGCGGCTTTGTCATCGCCTATACCATGGCGCCGCATCTTGAAGACCGCCACTATGTTGCGCACTTTCTGTGGAAGCGCTTTGTGCGTATTTTCCCAACCTACTGGCTGTTTATCATTATTGCGGCGTTAGCGACGTTATTGACCGGCTATCGTGCTGGGCTTGAGACGCAGTATGTGGAGTCTGCTTTTCTGATCCCCACCAAAATCATCTGGCAGTGGATTCCGGTGGCATGGTCACTCAATTACGAGCTATTGTTCTATCTAGTCTCGGCCTCGTTTCTGTTTCTGTTCCGCCGACATTTCTGGAAAGCCTGTGTGGGATGGTGCATCGCGTTGATGATTGCGCAATTCTTCATTCAGATCGAACCGCAGCCCTATTTTTCCTGGACAATGTTTCTGACCAGTATCTATCAGTTCGAGTTTCTGTGTGGGCTGGCGGTGGGCTGGTTTGTCCTGAACGGCTATCAGCGCCATGCGATGCTGTCGGTCTGTATGGGGGTGGCGTTGATCA
>JANQJY010000030.1 GCA_028281385.1 Rickettsiales bacterium
AGGAGATGATAAAACAACATTCCGGGATGATGTCGAATCACGTGTACAGACCGGGTCGCCTGAACATGGCATGAAGGGTATGAGTACCACGATGGTGACCCATAATGCTCGTATTCCATTGTTTTATACGTGCCTTAGCGGACTGTTGTTGACCGATGCCCCTCCGGTAGCGGTGTCGGTACGTGACTCTGATTCTATGATGCCTAATGGGAATGATGAAATAACACTGCGGCTCTGCCTCCACACCTTCGGTAGTGGAATTAACAATGTGCAGAAAGAACTGGCAGACATCCAGGGCATTTCATGCGATAAAGAAGTTGCCATCAGTTTGCATGAGCATGATCTGCAAGAGCGAATCGAACGTGCAAAAAAAGCATACGGGCACCTGGCGGATTATTACGACAAACATCCGACCAGGAATAGCTACAGTATACATTGCTTTAATGAAGTGAATGTGAATGGCAGGCTTGAGCATATAGCAGCCATGGTCGTCGATGTGGAACAAGATGATATCAGCAAATATGGTTCATGGAAAGAATGTGCAGAACGGTCTGTCTATTTCAGAAAAGCCATGACCGAAGCATTGGAACAATTGCCTGTGGTTCGTGAAGCGCTTAAACGACATGGCATTGACTATGAACCGACCATTGTCATCTACCAGCCGAAGACTGAAAAAGCAGAGAATATGTGGCGGCATTTTGCGCCGACAAAAGAAAATATTCAAAATTTTGCGAAGGGTATTCCTCTTCTTGAAATGAGTGAAACGGTCCGGGCGCTTGCAGCGGGTGAATCGCCTGTTGTGGCTGTGAAGGACGTGCAGCCGCAGGGTGGTATCGTAACAACTAACGGCCCTGAGTCATCAGTGGAGATGCAAAAGTGAGTGACCGGAAAGCTACCTTTAATATAGTTTAAGCGGGTAAAAGAGGTGTCAGGCTATGCCTGCTGTCGCAGCATATGGCGAAGCCACAGCCTGATATCTTCAACGATCATCAGCAGTGCCGGCAGCAGGAACAAAATCACTGTTGAGGCATAGAGAATGCCAAACGCAATTGACACCGCCATGGGGATAAGAAAACGTGCCTGAATGCTGGTCTCAAGCAGCATCGGCAACAGCCCGAGGCTTGTCGTCAGCGTCGTCAGGATCACTGGACGAAAACGGCGGGCGACGGCATTGATCAGCGCATCATGCATGTCCAGATCGGTTTTTTCGCGCAGGTGATTATAGTAATCGACCAGCACTACCGAATCATTGATGACGACGCCGGACAGCGCCACCATGCCGAAAATCGAAATAAAGGACAGGTCGTAGCCCATGATCAGATGGCCCAGAATTGCGCCGACAAAACCGAAGGGAATGGCGGTGAGGATGATCAGCGGCTGGAGATAGCTGCGCAACTGCGAGGCGAGCATGACGAACATGATCATCATCGCAATCAGCATGTTGTTCATCAGGTTTTTGCGGTCTTCCTGCTGGTCGCGTGTTGCACCTTCGAAGCTGTAGGACAGTGCGTTATAACGCATGAGAATATCAGGCATGAGATCGGTCTCGATCAGCAGATTGACGTCATCGGGTGTGTTGAGCGTTTTATCGACATCGGCGGTGATGGTAACGACGCGTCGGCCATCGACGCGTTTGATCACCGAATAGCCGCGCTGCTGGCGAATGGTGGCGGCGTCGCGCAGATCCATCTGCGACCCGTTGGCGAGGCGCAGACGGGTATTGTATAAATCCGCCAGGGTGCGGCGCTCCCCTTCGGGATAGCGCACCATGACCTTCAGTTCATTGCGGTCACGCTGGATGCGCTGAATCTCAATGCCGTAATAGGCGCTGCGAATCTGATGGCCGATATCGCGCGGCGTCAGCCCGGCGGCAAGCCCGGCCTTGGTCAGCTCAAACACGAATTCCTGCTTGCCCGAATCGAAACTGTCGGTGATCTCGGTGACGCCTTCGATCTCACGCAGCTTCTGCACCAGCGTGTCTGCCGCTTCTTCCAGCACCGCCTCATCACGGTGCGACAGTTCGACATTCACATCGGCGCCGGCACGCACCAGCGAACTTTCAAACGCTACCTGCTTGGCGCCGGGAATATCCCCCGATATCTCGCGCCATATATCTTCCAGCTCGCGCGCGGTCATGTCGCGGTCATCACCGGGAATGATTTCGAGCTTGATCTGCGCGATATGACTCGAAATCGTGTTATTGCCCTTATGGCCGGGCGGGCCTCCCTCCTCGGTTTTTGAGCCGACGGTAAAGGATGTTGCCTCGATGATCGGCACGTCTATCTCCATCTGTTCTTTGGCGCGGCGTTCCATTTCCTTCGCCGAGCGCAGCAGATGTTCGGCATGTTTATGCGTGACCGAAAAAGGCGTGCCGTTGGGCATTTCCAGATCGACGGTGATTTCATCGGAGTCGATCTGTGGAAAGAAAATAAATCGCACATGACCGCCGGAAAAAATGCCGGAGGTGATGATCAGCATCGCCACGCCGATCGCCAATGTGACATAGCGCCAGCGCAGGGCGAGATCGATCCCGGGCACGACGCGTGTCGCAATGACATTCTCCAGCCAGATTTTGGTACGGTCGCGCCCGCCGGCGAGCAGACCGCGGCTCCAGTAGGACGGGCTGTGCAGATGTGCCGGCAGAATCAGAAAGGCTTCGACCAGTGACAGAAGCAACACCGCGATCACCACCATCGGCACCGGCATCATGATCTGCCCCAAAATGCCGGTGGAAAACAGCAGCGGTGCGAAGGCCGCCACGGTAGTCAGCACCCCGACCATCACCGGCGCCATCACCCGCCGCACCCCTTCGAGTACGGCGAACGGATTGTTCGGATCTTTTTCCTGTTCATGAAAAATCGATTCTCCGGCGACAATCGCGTCATCGACGACGATCCCGAGTACGACGATGAAAGCGAATAGCGTAATCATATTGATCGTCACGCCGGTAAAGGACAGCGCCAGCAGACCGCCGAGAAACGAAATCGGAATGCCCATCCCGACCCAGAAGGCAAGCCGCAGATCAAGGAAAAACAGCAGGCATAAAAACACCAGCACATAGCCGAGAATCGCATTGCGCAACAGCAGGCTGATACGGTCGCGCAGAATGTCAGTGTTGTTCTGCCAGATCGACACCGACACGCCCTTGGGCATGGCAATATCATCGAGATAGCTGCGGATGGTACGGTCTGCGGTGAGTGTGTCTTGCGTGGCGCTGCGCTCGATATTGACCAGCAGAGCCGCTTCGCCGTTGAACTCATTGATAAGCTCGACATCTTCAAAACCGTCGCGAATGGTGGCGATATCGGCCAGCCGCAACAGCGTGCCGTCGGTCCGGCTGCGGATGGTGATGTCGCCGAAATCCTCGCCGATATAACGCTTGTCCTGCACGCGCAAAAGAATTTCATTGGCCTCGGTGCGCAAGGTGCCGCCGGGCACGTCGGTGGAAAAATACGACACGCGTTCCGCCACGTCCTGCAAGGTCAGACCGTAATCGCGCAAGGTTGCCTCGCTGACTTCGATGGCGATTTCAAAGTCGCGCCCGCCATTGATGGTCACCAGCGAAATGCCCGGCAGCCGCACCAGATCATCCTTGATGCGCTCGGCCCAGTAATGCAGGGTCTTTTCCTCCACCACTCCATGCACGGCCAGCGTCATGACATTGGCAGTGCTGCGCGAGCGCACGATGCTCGGCTCTTCGGCGTCTTCGGGCGGAAAGTCGGCGAGCAGATCGATCTCGGTTTCGACATCGTCCATCACCTGACGGTCGTCGGCAAAATCCTCAAGTTCGACGGTGACGGTGCCATACCCCTCACTCGCAGACGAGCTGACGCGTTTGACGCCTTCAATGCCGATCAGGGTTTCTTCGATGCGCCGCGTGATCGAGTCCTCGACATCATAGGGTGTCGCGCCGGGATAGATGGTCGAGATGGTGATGGTTTTGGCATCGATCGTCGGGAAGATTTCGCTGACCATGCTGCGTGCTGAGAGAATGCCGCCGAGGATCAGAAAGACCATCAGAATATTCGCCGCAACATGGTTACCGGCGAACCAGGCGATAATGCCGCGGTGTGGGCCGGAGGGCGGTGGAGAAGATGGCGGCGCGTGTGCGGTCATGGCAATGCCCTGGGAAGGGGCGAGGGGTGAGAGGCGAGGGACGAGTTATCCCATACTCGTCCCTCGATACTCGCCCCTTCATCCACCACACGCGCCTGCATGCCCTCAGCCGCACCGGAAAGCGGAATGCTGACCAGTCTGGCCTCGCCCATCGGCGCATGGACCAGCAGACGATCACCCATGGTGCTGATGATGTCGGGCATCAGTTTTTCCAGCCGCCCTTCGTCATTGAGCCGCCAGACAAATCCGCTCTCCTGCCAGGCCGACAAGGGAAGCTCCCAGCTATGCTCGATCAGTGCACCCTTGATTTCAATTTTTGCTAGCATGCCGGGCAGCAGCATCGATTGATCCTCCGGTACTACAATAACATCCTGCGCGCGGGTGGCACTGTCAAGCTGCGCGCCGATGCGTGCCAGGGTTGCCGGCATGGTGTTGGTCCGGCCGTTATGGTTGTAGGTGATGGTGATCGACAGGTCGTTATCATCGCCTTCCGCCGCACCGCCGAGCCAGCGTACCTCTTCCTTGCGCAGGCTCAGGGTGATTTCGAGCTTCTCCTGTGAATAGACCTCGCCGTAAGACTGGCCGGACTGGACATACTGCCCGACTTCCATGCTGGTCTGAATCACGCGGCCGTCAAACGGCAGGGTGAATTCGGTGCGCTCAAGATCGAGTTTGGCCTGTGCCAGTGCTGCGCGTGCCGAGGACAGATTGGCTCTGGCTTCGGCAATTTGCGGTGCGCGGCTGACCAGCGGCGGGGCAGGGTTGTCTCCCTGAATGGCGCGCCATTCGGCGAGC
>JANQJY010000080.1 GCA_028281385.1 Rickettsiales bacterium
CGACCAACCATTCACCTGTCCGCCGTTATTATATCTATCGCAACCGGTTGCGAACCTGGGCACGCGCTCTATTGTATCTGCCCTGCTTCATTACTTACGATCTGCTTTCCATCGGCTATGACCTGCTGCGCATTACGCTGTATGAAAATGATAAATGGCAAAAAATGGAAGCCATCGGGCGCGGTGTCGTGCATGCGCTCATCGGTAAACAGGGACAAGATAATCAGTTTCCGCTTCGTTAAAGCTGTGTTAGGAATATCTCATGGATACCTCCATTGATATCACAGCCTTACTGGCCCAGCTGCAACAGTGGGCAACGGTAAACCTGCTGACGGTTGACAGTGCCATACAGCTTGGCTGGCTCATATTGTCGCTGGTGATGGGGTATGTGCTGTCGCGCCCGATCAACAAACGCCTGTCCGCGCTGGACGGGCAATGGAAAGACCACTGGTACGGCCTGTGGATCGCCCCGGCACAATCGATCATTGCACCAACCTTAAGTTTTATCTTTCTGCAATTCTACTTTCCCATCGCCGCAGAAGGAGAACTCTCCACCCGCATCAACACCCTGTTCGAGAATCTGATCGGTGCGTGGATCGTCATCCGCTTCGCCTCCGCCTTCATACGCTATCCGGCACTGGCACGCTGGCTGGCGGTAATTGTGTGGAGCCTCGCCATGCTCAACAGCGTCGGCGCGCTGGAAGTCGCGCTCGATCAGCTTGATGCGATCGGGCTGAATATCGGCGATAAATATGTCTCACTGCTCACCATTTTCAAAGGGCTTGCCGCCTTTGCCGTGGTGATGTGGGGCGCGAATCTGCTGGCACGGATCAGCGAAAAACAGATTCAGCAGATCGATGCGCTGACCCCGTCACTGCGCGTGCTGATCAGTAAGATCGTGCGCACGGTCTTCATCATCTTCGCCGTTGTCATCGGGCTGAACACGCTGGGGATCGATCTGACCTCGCTGGCCGTCTTCTCCGGTGCCATCGGTGTCGGTATCGGTTTCGGTCTGCAAAAAGTTGTCTCGAACTTCATCAGCGGCATTATTCTGCTGATCGACCGCTCGATCAAACCCGGCGATGTAATTGCCATCGATCAAACCTATGGCTGGGTCAACCGCTTAAGCGCCCGCCATATCTCAGTGATTACGCGCGACGGCAAGGAACATCTGATCCCCAACGAACTATTCATTACCGAGCGGGTGGAAAACTGGTCCTATTCCGACCGTAACGTGCGGCTGAAGATCCCGCTGGGTATTTCCTATAAAAGTGATCCGCGTCTGGCGCTGAAACTGATGCTGGAAGCCGCCGATGAAACGCAGCGCATCCTGAAATATCCCAAGCCCAACGCGCTGGTGCGCGGTTTCGGTGACAGTGCGATCGATCTGGAACTGCGCGCCTGGATCGACGATCCCGTCAACGGGATCGGCAATATCTCAAGCGCGCTGATGCTCAATATCTGGGACAAGTTTAAGGAGAACGGTATTGAGATTCCCTATCCGCAACGCGACGTCCATGTGAAAAATGACGAGCCGATCAAGGTGAAAATGGCGGGTTAGTTCCTTCCCGGCCCTTGTACTTCCTTAGCAGCAAATTGCGGCAATGGCGATGTCACATCGGCAGGCGCTTCGGACACAGCCAGACACCTTTCCCGGTCGTTAAAAGTACGCCACCGAACCTTCTCCTTTGCTAAATCTTCTCCAGGAGCTCCAGGAAAGATCTCGTCTCTTGTTACCCTGATTTGGATGCGCTCAAGATCCTCTATGTTCTTGAAGGAATAACCATCCGGTTTTCTTCTCAGCACATCCAATGTAACGTCTATTCCCTTCATACCGCCTAACCCAGTATGAAACTGCCTCCTATTCGTAACAGGATAATACTCCGGATTTCGTCCCTTCCACAGTCCCAGAATAGTATCACCATACTGAAATCCGCCTCTCATCGCCGGCGTCTCAATACCGCTAGGGATCAGTTTCACCATTACACCGCGAAGTGTCTTTCCCCCGGCTACGTCGATCGTCATCTCCTGAATCACGGATAAACCGATTCCGCAAAACTTGACCAGATTATCTAACGTCTTATCTGCCATCGTTCTAACAACACCCTCTTTCCTGATTACCATCCGCCGCACTTTTCGGATTGACATAGGCATGGCTGTACCATTCACTGACCGGCTTACTGACCATACCGCTTTCTATGTCTTCTTTCTTCAACGTCCCGTCATTAAACGGAATCACATGCAAGGTGGCACGGGCACCAATGACCTGGCCACGAATATTTTTACGATCCGGCGAGCCTAAGTCCCCTTCCGCATAGGTATTTTTGTTGATGCGATCCAGGGCACGGCCGGTAAAGGTTGCCAGCCGGTCGAGGCACTTGTTTGAATAATCCAGTCGGTGCGGATCACGCTCGGTTATTTCCTCTTCATCTTTTATCTCCTTTGGAGCAATACGGTCCGGCTCCATTTCCATGACAAAAACTTCCTTGATATTTTTCTGATTCAGCCCGTTCATCAATGCCGCAACATCAGCAGGCGGTTTGGTCGGCAATTTTGGTCCCATCACATTCACACCGCTATAGACCTTGCCATCCTCCGTCACTACCACCACGGTACGGATACGATCGACAATGCGCGTTTCCCTGCCCTTACTGTCAGTCACCTTATTGCCATCAGGGCAATGTTCGCCGTAGGCCAGCTTGATCGTTTCCGCCATATAGCGGTTGATATTTTCCAGCGTGTAATTGTCGTAGTGATTGGGAAGAATATTTTCTTCTGTGCTTACATTTTCCAATGTCCGCACCCTTCCAGGCTCCTGTACCGATTCATTAATCTGGGCTAATAATTGTAATGCCTGTTTCTGATCTTCCGTCAGTGTGTAGTAAGGCGAAGTTTCAGCCCTATTCAACGCCGCATAGGCTGAATGAATACGGTCAATCCATTTGCCACGCTCTGTTTCATTATCGGGAACCAGATCGACTTCACGATGCGGCAGCAATTCCGACATCATCATTTTGAAGGCATGGCGTTCCGGTACATTATTGATGTTGGCGTGTTTATCATAAGGATCTTCACCGCCAAAACAGATCTCCGCATATTCTGGCGTCACCGCTAAAGACAACTCCGTTTTCTTTGCCTCTTCCGATGACAGAAACGGCACGCAGACCAGTTTGCTGTCCTTATCGCTATGATGCAGCAATTCATCGCGGCATGTACCGCAGGGGGTCGTGAATTTGGACACACCATGCTTGATCATCAGATAGGTGGTGTCGATGGCAAAATTGATATCGACTTGCTTACCGTTGATGACAAAATGCTCATCTTCCTTCTTTAGCCGGTTGATCTCCTCTTTCAGCAATGTCTCCTTGACCTTCAGAATCGTATTGGCCTCCGCATCAAAACGCTGATAGCCGTCGACATGGTTCAGGTTGGTGCCGACAAAGGCGCGGCGTTGATTATGGCTAGCGCCGTCTTTAATAATATGAATCGCGGCACTCTGCGTTTTTGTTTCCGGCTCATAGCTCCTCGGCGCCCATTCCGCCAATACATGCTTAAGCAGATTCAACTCGGCTTCTCCTCTGTCGCCGCCAATCGCATCAATGGCCCCATCCAAATCCGACGGCACATCATTCACATAGAATAAAATCTCTCCATCCACCGTTTCCCACGATACAGGGGATGTTCGTCCACCCGCCGCATAAGGAATTCCGTGACGGACAATATCGGCATAGGGGGTCGTCGTATTTTCTCCAAACTCAACACTCATATTTCCATTGTAAAAATGATACGGCCGCAATGATAGAGAAGAAAAAAAACTTCACGTGTTTGTAACATGAAGCATTACATTGATTATACTAATCAACCAACTGTTTTAACTTATAAATTAACTCATGCGCTTCACGGGGTGTCATATCATCCGGGTTAGCATCTTCCAGCAATGCCTGGACAGGGGCTGACGCAGACTCTTTCGATATTTCCTCTGACTGACTACTCGTATAATGAAACAGGGGTAAATCATTGCCTAATTTATTCAAACTGGTATTGCCCTGATCGGATTCTAACAACGCCAATACCTGTCTGGCGCGGTTGGTCACTTCGCGCGGCAACCCGGCCAGCTGCGCGACATGAATGCCGTAAGATCGATCCGCCGTGCCGTCCGCCACCTCATGCAGGAAAATCACCTCGCCTTTCCATTCCTTGACTTTCATCGTATGGCTGGCCAGGCGTTGCAGCGAATGGGTCAGTTCGGTCAGTTCGTGATAATGCGTAGCAAACAGCCCGCGGCAGGCAATCTGGTTATGCAGATATTCAACTACCGCCCAGGCGATCGACAGCCCGTCAAACGTTGCAGTGCCGCGCCCGATCTCATCGAGAATGACCAGTGAGCGCTCGGTCGCCTGATTGAGAATCGTCGCCGTTTCCACCATCTCGACCATGAAGGTCGAACGCCCGCGCGCCAGATCATCGGCCGCGCCGACACGGCTGAACAATCGGTCCACCACTCCGATATGCGCCGAATCCGCCGGCACGAAACTGCCCATCTGCGCCAGAATGGTCACCAAGGCATTTTGCCGCAAAAAAGTGCTTTTTCCCGCCATGTTGGGGCCGGTCAGCAGCCACAGTGACTGCTCATGGTCTAAATTACAATCATTGGCAATAAAGCGCTCACCTTCCCGCCTGAGTGCTGCTTCCACCACCGGATGACGACCGGCAACAATCTCAAAGCGATCGCTGTCATCGACCAACGGACAACCGTAACTCTCCTGATCGGCCAGTTCAGACAGCGACAGCGATACATCCAACTGCGCCAGCGCACGGGCAGCTTGGGCCAGGCCATCCGCCTTTTTGCCAATGCCGCTCAGTAATTCTTCAAACACTTCCAGTTCCGTCTGCAAAGAGCGGTCGGCGGCTTCGCTGATCTTGCGCGCAATATCCGACAATTCAGTGGTAGTATAACGCAAATTATTCGCCAGTGCCTGACGATGGATGAAGTCCTCCGGCACTTTCTTTTCATGCTGCTGGGTGATTTCGATGAAATAGCCTAACACATTATTGAATTTGATTTTCAGCGAGGCGATGCCGGTCCGCTCGGCCAGTTCTTTCTGCAACTGCGCCAGTAATTGTTTAGAATCGTCTCGCAATGCGCGATATTCGTCGAGATCGGCGCGGTAGCCACCTGCGACGAAATTGCCGTCGCGCGCCAGCATCGGCACCTCCGCCTGCAGCGCCCGCTCCAGCGTATTCTGCAACTCGCTGTGCTCGCCCAGCTCGTCCAGCGTCTGCGACAGCAACACCGGCATGTCCTGAAGATTCTCCTGAAAAAAGACGGCCCGGATAGCGGTAATCGTCTGCAGCGCCGAGCGGATCGCCACCATGTCGCGCGGTCCGCCGCGTCCGACACACAGGCGCGACAGGGCCCGCTCAAGATCGGGACAGCTGCGCAACGCCTCGCGCAGATGGCCGCGCAGCATGCCCTGCTCATGGAAAAAACGCACCACCTCCAGCCGCTGATGAATCAGCGGAATATCCCTCAGCGGCGACATGAGCTGCGACGCCAGCAACCGCCCGCCCGCACCGGTCACCGTCCGGTCGATCACGCTCAGCAGACTGCCCTTGCGCGTGCCCGACAGGGTGCTCACCAGTTCAAGATTGCGACGCGTGGCCGCATCGATCACCATCGCCGAATGCTGCTGTTCCTTCTGCGGCGGATCGAGCCGCGGCATCTGCGTCACCTGCGTCAGTTGGACATAATCCAGCAACGCGCCGCAAGCGGCAATGTCGGAGGGGACAAAACTACCGAAAGCCTCAAGGCTAGTCACCGCATAATGCTGTTTGAGCAAGCGCTCGGCTTTCTTTTCATCAAACTGACTGGCCGGCTGAAAACTCAACTGCGATTTATACTCCTCCAGCGCCAAAGCGATCGCCTCCTGTTCATACAACGCATCGGCCAGCAATATCTCCTTCGGTTCAATACGGGACAGGTCGGAGGACAGGCGTTCCACCGCACTTTCCATCACCGAGAAACTGCCGGTCGATACATCCATCCATGCAATGGACAGCCCGTTTTTCGCCTGTGTAATCGCTGCCAGATACAGTGACTCATCCGGTGATAACAGTGATTCCTCCGTTACCGTACCCGGGGTAACGATACGCACTACATCGCGGTTGACCACCGCCTTGGGCCCGCCGCGCGCTTTGGCCTGTGCCGGAGTTTCGAGCTGTTCACAGATCGCAATTTTCTCACCCGAAGCAATCAATTTTTCAAGATAGGATTCATGGCTGTGTACCGGCACGCCACACATCGGGATATCCTCGCCCGCATGCTTGCCGCGCTTGGTCAACGCAATATCTAGCATCTCTGAAGCTCTGATTGCATCATCAAAAAACAGCTCGTAAAAATCACCCATGCGGTAGAACAGCAGACAGTCTTGATGACGCGCCTTGATGTCGAGATATTGCTGCATCGCCGGCGTCGCCCCTTTCCCTCTGGCGGATGGCGATATTGTCTGAGACGGGCGGTTATCCTGCATTTTTGCTGCGCTGCAGCGTCGATTTATGCTTTCACTTTCATCTAAATTCGCTATGGTACGCGCTTTCATGGAGTGTTTCTCTCATATGAATGAACCGGATGGATAGTAATAACGGGGTTGCAGGAAAAGACAATGGCCAACGAAGAAAATATCAAAATCACCGATGATGAAGCGCTGTATTTTCACAGCAAAGGACAGCCGGGAAAACTGGCAGTCACCGCAACCAAACCGCTGATTACACAGCGCGATCTGTCGCTGGGCTATTCGCCGGGCGTAGCGGTGCCATGTCAGAAAATTCATGAGAACCCCGATGCAGCTTATGAATATACTGCCAAGGGCAATTTCGTTGCGGTCATCTCCAACGGCAGCGCAGTGCTGGGCCTTGGTAAGCTGGGTGCGCTCGCCTCCAAACCGGTGATGGAGGGCAAGGCCATCCTGTTCAAACGCTTTGCCGATATCGACGGCATCGACGTCGTCATCGACAGCGACGATCCCGAAGAAATCATCAACGCCGTCAAACTGATCGCACCGACCTATGGCGGTATCAATCTCGAAGACATTGCCGCGCCGGACTGTTTTATCATCGAGCAGAAACTCAAAGAACTCTGCGATATCCCGATCTTCCATGACGATCAGCACGGCACCGCCATCATCGCCGCCGCCGGTATCATCAATGCCTGCCACATTACCGGACGCGATCTTAAAAAAATCAAGGTCGTGGTCAATGGTGCCGGAGCCGCCGGCATGTCCTGTGTCGAGTTGATCAAAACCATGGGCGTACCGCATCAGAATGTCCTGCTTTGTGATCGTTTGGGTGTCGTCTATGAAGGCCGTAAGGAACAGATCAACCAGTGGAAATCCAAGCACGCCGTGAAAACCAAAAAACGCACATTGCTCGAAGCGATGAGCGGTGCCGACGTATTCCTCGGTCTGTCGGTCGCCGGTGCGGTGTCGAAAGACATGGTAAAAGCCATGGCTAAACACCCGATCATCTTCGCCATGGCCAACCCGGTGCCGGAAATCATGCCGGAAGAAATCAAGGAAGTCCGCAACGACGCGATCATTGCCACCGGTCGCTCAGACTATCCGAATCAGGTCAATAACGTCATGGGCTTCCCTTATATTTTCCGTGGAGCACTCGATGTACGCGCCAAGGAAATCAATGAAGAGATGAAGCTGGCCGCCTCGGAAGCGCTTGCCACACTGGCACGCGAAGATGTGCCGGAAGAAGTCTCTGCCGCCTATGCCGGACGCGAAATGAAATACGGTCCGGACTATATCATTCCCGCCCCGTTTGATCCGCGGCTGATTTCCACCATTCCGGTCGCCGTTGCCCAGGCCGCGATGGAAACCGGTGTCGCGCGCAAACCTATCAATGATTTTGAAGCCTATAAACGCGAACTGTCCGCCCGACTCGATCCGACCGCGCACAGCCTGACGCAGATTTTCGACAAGGTGCGCGCCAATCCGCAGCGCATCATTTTTGCCGAGGGCGAAGAGGAAAAAACCATCCGTGCCGCCATGCACTGGCGCGACAACGGCTATGGCCAGCCGATCCTGGTCGGCCGCGCCGAGCGTATCCGCGAGACCATGCACCGCATCGGCATCACCAACATGGACGATATCGAAGTCGCCAATGCCGCTGTCAGCCCGCATGTCCAGCAATATGTCGATTTCCTCTATGAAAAGCTCAACCGCAAAGGCTTCCTGTACCGCGACATCGTGCGCATGGTAAAAAACGACCGGAATATCTTTGCCTCCTGCATGCTCGCCTGCGGTCACGGCGACGGCATGATCACCGGACTGACGCGCAGCCACAACCGTGCGCTGGAAAATGTCTCGCGCGTGATTGACATCGCAGAAGACCAGGTGCTGTTCGGCATATCAATGATTGTCACCAAACAGCGTACCGTCTTTATGGCTGACGTCGCCGTGAATGAATTACCGTCTGCACAGGATCTGGCTTATATTGCTACTCATACCGCACTGAAAGCCCGCCAGATGGGGCATGAGCCGCGCGTAGCTTTCCTGTCTTATTCCAATTTTGGCAATCCGATGCGCGAAAAATCCGAGCGCATTCGCCTGGCTGTGAAAGAAATGGATAAGCTGAATGTTGATTTTGAATATGACGGTGAAATGTCCGCTGATGTCGCACTGAACGAAGAACTGCTGTCGCTCTATCCTTTCTGCCGATTAAGCAAACCGGCCAATGTGCTGGTGATGCCCGCACTGCATTCGGCCCATATCGCCTCACACCTTGTCGAAGAACTGGAAGCGGGGGTCAATATCAGCCCGATTCTGTGCGGCATGGAAAAACCGGTACAGATTGTCCATATGGATGCGTCAGTATCTGATATCATCAATCTCGCTGCTATTGCCGCCGTTGACGCGATTGATAACAACATTCCCGACAAAGGTGAAAAAATCAAAGTCAACAAGCACCGGAAAACAGCCGCGAAATCCAAAAAGGGCGCTGCTAAAAAGACCGCTGCCAAAAAACCGGCAACGAAGAAGCGCACAGGCACAGGCGGTAAAAAAGCGGCTTAGATTTTATCGCCTAGAAGTGTGTCTTCACACCCACTTCAACGATATGGCTTTCCATATCATAGTCGCCGGCTGAATTCTCGATAATATCCGGTGCTTCGAAATAACGATAGCCCGCACCGATGGCCGTCTGCTCCGTCACATACAAATTCACGCCCACCATGCCCTGATAGGCAATCGTCAATTCTCCTTCATCGACTTCAACAGCCGTACCAACGCCGCCACCAATATAGGGCGCTACATACTCATAGCCGGGAATCGGCATGTCGACATAAAGATTGGCCATGGCAGTGAACACTTCGAGATCAAGATTATTATTCGCCACCGTCTGCGCGGTCGCTACGCCCAAGTTATTAAGCGTCGTGGTTACGGTCCTGTCGCCATTAATTTGGCGATACCCACCTTCCAACTCAAATCGTGCATTGCTGTGCCCCTGAAATCCGACGGCAGCATTGATGCCCAGACCTCCGTCAAACTCATTATCTGTCAGAATAGTATTCGTGCCGGAGGCCTGAGAAAACTCATAATCCTCCACCCAGTTTAATTCGCCGCGCAATGCTCCATACCATGGGCTTTTTACGATCGGCTCCGGACGTTTATGGTAGCCGCCAAAAGGCGAACGATGCACCCGCGTGCGCTGAGAACGG
>JANQJY010000091.1 GCA_028281385.1 Rickettsiales bacterium
CACACGTCATCCCTGCGAAAGCAGGGATCTTCGTGCAGTATGGCGACAAGATCCCCGTTTTCACGGGGATGACAAAGAAACTCGCGGGAATGACGAAAAAGCTACTGCAACTCGAAGACGACCGGCACCAGAAATTCCAGCAGCATCCCGCCCGGATAGCCCGCCGGCGGCCGCGGCATCGGGGTGGCTTTCTTGACCATGGCCATCACCGATTCATCGAGCAGCGTATGGCCGGTGGAGCGATCAACCGCGCTGTATTTGACATTGCCGCGCCGGTCCATACGCAGGCGGACAATCGCCTTGCCCTGCTGACCGGCCAGCCGCGCCTCCATCGGATAGGTCTTGTGTTTCTGTAACCACTGTGACAATTGCCGCTCATATTTCGCCTGCATTTCATCGACAGTGTTTTTGACTCCCTGTGCCGGCGGCGCATCGCTGCCGCCACCGTCACCGGCCGTCGCCGGTTCGGCAAAATCGGCCGGCGTGCCGAAAATATCATCAATGGACGGAATCACCTCTTCCGTCGTCACCCGACGCGGCGGTGGCGGTACTGCTTCGAGTTTGGCCTGTGCCGGCAGGGGCAGGAACCCGCCGGTGGGAATGCTTTCTTGTTCAGACGGCAGCAGCAACGCACCAAAACCGGAACCCAGCGTTATTCTTTTCGGCTCAAACGCCGCGGGCGGCGGCCTGTCCACCGGCGTGATCGTCGCATTGCTGACGGTTTTGATACCGGTCGGAATCTGTGCCGCCATATTCGATGGTTCGGGATCGGCAATCACCACTTTCTTCGGCAGCGCTTTCGGCGGTGTGGGCGGCGACTTTTTGCTCACGGCTTCCTGTTTGACCGGTTCTTTTTTCATCGGTGTTTCTTTCACCGGCTCGGGTTTGGCTGCCGCTTTCTTTACCGGCACCGGTTTTTTCTCCGGCAGTGCCTGTTTCGCTTCTTTTTTCTCTTTTTTCGGTGTCGGTTTCTGCGGAATATCCCCCGGCCGCAACACCGGAATGATCTTCGGTTCCATCGGCACCGGCGGCAGCGGCGCATAGTCCAGTTTCAACGCGTCTTTTTCAGACGGCATGGCCTGTAATTCCGGCAGCGCCGCCAGAGAGCTTTCCACCGGCACATTGGCATCCTCCTGCCCGCCACCCAGCGTCAGATGAATCACCTTTACATCCGGTTCAATCGGGGTTTCTTCGCCAAACAACAGCCAGACCGTCAGCGCAACGATGTGCATCACCCCGGCGGCAAAGATCATCAACAGGAATTTGCCGGTCAGGTATTTCCGCGCGACCAGACTAGTCGTGTAATGCGGCAGGGAAGCAGTCGCAGAGGCCATGCCTAGCCCTCCTGCGTGATCAGCGATACATGCCGGCCGCCGAGCGCCTTGATCATCTCCATCACCGACAGCATTTTCGCCGCCGCCAGCGACTGATCAGCCTTGATGGTAATCACCCGGTCCTGCCCGAAGGTGAGCTGCTCTTTCAATCCTTCGCG
The DNA here is from genome assembly GCA_028281385.1 of Rickettsiales bacterium. Lineage (GTDB taxonomy): Bacteria > Pseudomonadota > Alphaproteobacteria > Rickettsiales > UBA3002 > JANQJY01. The sequence goes on from JANQJY010000091.1 coordinate 1,493, forward strand.
CAACTGCGCCGGGCTGACCAGTTCATCATTGAGAATAATCTCATCATGGCGGCCGAGGATAATTTCAATATAGCCTTCATCGAGCGTCCGACTGTTCTCAGCCACCGGTACATCCACCTCCACCACATCGAAGGTCTTGATCGTGCCGGCAACCAGAAAAAAGATCAGCAGCAAAAACACAACGTTGATCAGCGGAATCAGGCTGATTTCCGCCGACCTGCGTCCCGTGCGCTCCAACGACAGATACGCTTCTTCCTCGTCAAACATGTTGACTCCCATCTATTGCTCCTGCCCCACCGGCATGAAGACCGGTGCGTCCACATCGGCACAATCCATCTGCACCTGACGCGCGCCATGGCCATAGGCTACATCCATCGCTTTGATCAACTGTTGGACATTGACGCCCTCATCCGCGATCAGCACAAAAGGTTGATCCGGCTCTTCCTCAATCCGCATTTTGACCAGTTGTTCAAACTCCTCCAGTTGAAGGCGCGATTCGTTATACAGTAGCGAACCGTCGGTCTGCACCACCAGTTCCATCGTCAGCGGAATGTCGCGCGGCGGCACTTCTTCTTCCGTCGCGGACGCCCTGGCGGACGGCAATAATAACTCCATCGATTCAGACATAACAAAACTCGTCGATAACATGAAAAACACGATCAGCAGAAACACCACATCAATCAGCGGTGTCAGCGGGATGGTTCTGGCTTTTTTCCGGCTACGCTCGAACATCGCCGCCACCTCCCGTCCTACCGCGTGGCACGATAGACATAACTCGGATTGAGCAGCTTGAGCGTCTCCTGCCCGCTGCCCTGCATCTGCTGCGCGCTCTTAAGCGAGGCAATGGCCTTCTCCTGCTCCTCTATGGCGACGCGCAACGCTTCTTCCCGTGCGAGCAGTTCTTCCTGCTGAACGTTGCTGATAACAAAATCGCCGTTCATTTCCACCGCATTCGCCGCCTGATACTGATCATCGACGCTCAAAATCTGCACCGTGACATCCTTCATCGCCGCGCGCACCTTTTCGATCTGGCTGTCGATCACATAATGCGAGGCGAGCGCCGGAATCGCCACGATCAAGCCCGCCACCGTCGTCAGCAGCGCTTCCCAGATACCGTCCGCCAGCATCGACGGGTCAATGCGTGTACCGGCGGTGCCGATCGTGGAAAAAGCGGCGACCATTCCCATCACCGTCCCGAGCAGGCCGAGTAAAGGCGCCGTGGTCGCCACCATTTCCAGTCCACGCATATGCGATTCGAGATAACGAAGTTCCGCTGATCCGACGCGGGCAACCTCCTGCTCACGGCTTTTGCGCGACATTTTGCGGTTCATCACGCAGGCAATCGCCACACGCATGACCTTGGCAACCGGCCCTTTGACCGCACCCAACATGCGACCGCCTTCGGCCAGTTCGCCATGCTTGACATACACCATGACCTTATCGACAAATTGCATATTGGTGGCCGAAGAGGTCATAAACTGCCAGACCTTGAACAGCACCACCGCCACCACATAGACCGACAGCCCCGCCAGAATAGCCATGACGATGCCGCCTTTGGCGAGTAATTCCATGCCTAACATCGCGACCAACGCTCCTTGCCTGCCATGATTTTATCTTCTTTTTGTCATCGGTTGAATGGACGTTAAGCTAAGTCAAACCACCTTTGCTGGCAATCGGATTTTGAACGAAATGTTAATATCCACCAGATACTCACAACCACCTGTGGATAAGCTTTCATACGTACTCTCCCAAACCATTGCTCATCATAGCAAATAATCATTTTGAGCACAGAAAAAACACTGAAAACAGATTTTTTCTGTGCTATATTCATTTCACGGTTTAAATAGGGAGACTATTTATGAAACACGGTTTTTCACTCGTCGAATTAAGTATTGTATTAGTTATTCTTGGTCTGCTTACTGGTGGAATTCTCACTGGTCAAAATTTGATCCGGGCTGCAGAGTTACGCAGCATTACAACAGAATATCAAGCCTACAAAACAGCCATTCACACCTTCCGTGATAAATATTTCGCTATCCCGGGCGATATGATCAATGCCGAAGATTTCTGGACAGCTGCCGTCGTCACCAACGGCGATGGTGATAGCGTGCTGGATA
>JANQJY010000007.1 GCA_028281385.1 Rickettsiales bacterium
AGTCTATTCTGCCGCCATAAGTATTTGTGATGCGCTTCCTAACACAGCCGGGTGGGACATCAAACTACTTGCGACAGATATCGACACGAACATGTTGGATCGCAGTGCAAAAGCAATATATCGCGCTGAACATGTCAAGGATATGTCAAAGGCGCATATTAATAAATATTTCAACAAATTATCCGATGACTCGTATCAGGTCTCGCAATCCCTGCGTGATATGGTGTCTTTTAAAAAGCTGAATCTGATGGATGAACGCTGGCCTATGAAGGGGCCGTTTCAGATGATCTTTTGTCGCAATGTTATGATCTATTTCGACAAACCGACACAAAAAACATTAGTAGATAAATTTGTCCGACTCTTGCCGGAAGGTAGTTTTCTGCTGGTTGGGCATTCTGAAAATCTTTTTAACATGTCCTCTAATATACGCCTTAGAGGCCGAACCATCTATGAACGCATATGAAAGAAATTCCTATACGTCACTCAGATCGCGAACCTAATCAGGTTGGCGATTATTATGATAAAAAACTCAAGCGTTACTATGATCATGTATCCGAACGCACAGTCGTCAAACTATATACAGGTGATTGTTATGCCACGTCCGACCCTCAGGAACTTTTAGTCACCATTTTAGGTTCCTGTGTTGCGGTATGTGCACGTGACCCCATCGCCATGATAGGAGGCATGAACCATATTTTACTACCTGGCAGCGGCACTCAGACCGTCCTTAATAAAATGTCGACTGAAGCCACACGATATGGTGCGTTCGCAATGGAAAAACTGATTAATAGTATTTTGAAGAAAGGTGGTGATAAATCGAGACTTGAAGTGAAGATGTTTGGCGGAGCACAGGTGATGGCCAGCGCATCCATGATTGGTGATCGTAATATAGAATTTGTTACAGACTATCTACGCAATGAAGAGTTAAAAATTGCCGCCAAAGATGTAGGTGGAACACTCCCCCGCCGAATCCATTATTATGTCGATACCGGCAAGGTACAGGTACGCCGCCTGAAACGTAAAGATGACCTGGTAATCGTCGAGAAGGAAAACGCGTTCACAAGTAAGGAAACATCGAGTAAAAAGGAAGCCAATTTCGAATTGTTTGGTTAGATGATGAATAAAATCCGCGTACTAATTGTTGATGACTCCGCTTTCATACGCCGCGTATATCGCGACATGCTTGAGGGTGATCCGGAAATAACCGTGGTTGGCGCGGCAGCAGATCCCTACGAAGCACGGGAGATGATCAAAAAACTGAATCCGGATGTGGTGACGCTGGACATCGAAATGCCCAAAATGGATGGGCTGGATTTTCTCGAAAAGATCATGACGTTACGACCCATGCCAGTGGTCATGTCTTCCACCCTAACGCAAAAGGGCGCAGAAGCAACTATCCAGGCGCTGGAACTGGGGGCGGTGGAGGTGGTTAGCAAACCTCTGGACGGTGAACATGCCGTCCTTAATCTACACGAGGAATTAGTCAATAAAGTTAAGATTGCCGCAAAAGCCGAAGTAAAAGCCATTCGGAAGGTGACGTCAAAGGAAAAGCCAATTTCTGCTGGAACACCTAAAAATATCGTGATTGCAATAGGAGCCTCCACCGGGGGGGTAGAAACGTTAAATCAACTCCTTGGCTGTCTGCCTGGCAACATGCCACCTATCGTGATTGTTCAGCACATGCCTCCCTACTTCACCAAAAGTTTTGCATCGAGATTAAACAACTCATGCGCATTAACTGTCAAAGAAGCCGTCGCAGGAGAGATACTAAAACCTAGCCATGTTTACATTGCCCCCGGCGACAGACATATGGAAATAAGCCAATCAAAAACTCAGCCTAACAACTATGTGACACGCCTTAATGATAGTCCGGAAGTGTCCGGCCACAAACCTTCAGTAGATGTACTGTTTCATTCTGTATCACAGGCTGCAGGAAAAAAGGCAGTGGGTGTTATCCTGACCGGCATGGGCAAGGATGGCGCAAGAGGATTGCTTGAAATGCGCGAATCCGGGGCTAAGACACTGGGACAGAATGAAAAAAGTTGCGTCATTTACGGCATGCCTAAAGCGGCAAAAATGCTGGGGGGAGTAGAAAGAGAGCTGCCGCTGGCTGATTTACCTAGACATATAATTGACCTATCTTTATTATCAACAAAATAAAACCTATGATTGTATCATTATGACCAGCGAATCAAATTCAACCCATTGCTTCTCTCTGCCTGAATCGGCAGATATTCTGGAAGCAGAAGCCATACTACAACAATGCAGTGAGGCTGTTGAGGCTGACAAAACGGTTGTCATTGATGCTAGTAAGGTTGAAAAATTAACTACTCCGGTAGTGCAATTATTGCTGGCTCTTGAAAAAAACCTCAATGCTAACTCGCACGCCCTGTTGTTGGACAAGCCGTCCGATGCAGTCGTAGATGTCTTTGATACGCTGGGGCTAGGTGACAAAATTGAATCCTGGAAGGAGGTGGCATCATGAAAAAACTGGCAATGACGATAGATGATTCTAAAACCATGAGGGATATGGTTAAGTTCACTCTGGCTGAAGCGGGATTTGACGTGCTGGAAGCCGAAGATGGCCAACATGCCCTGAGCGTTGTAAATGGACAAAAAGTGGATGTGTTCATTACCGATCTGAATATGCCGAATATGGATGGAATCCAGCTTATACGAGAGTTGCGTGCCAAATCAGAATATAAATTTACCCCGATCCTTATGTTAACAACGGAAAGCGATGATCAGAAGAAACAGGAAGGCAAAACCGCTGGAGCAACGGGTTGGATTGTTAAGCCCTTTCAACCGGAAAAGTTAATGCAAGTCGTCAAAAAAGTATGTGCCTGATGAAATCTGCAATACAAGAACAACCGTTTCCTGACTCAGATGATACCAGCCTAGACAATAATCCTATGGGTCCAGCTTTAGAATTAGCGGACAAGCAATTCAGCCAGTCTAACCAGGTGCTTACCAAGGGCATTATTGATATGCTCAAGGAAGTCCTCCCCGAGATGTCGGATGTAATAGCTGATAACATAGGTTCGCTTGGGAGTTCGTTTACAAATCTGGCAGAAGCTTCACTTGACCAGGGAAAGAAGATCCACGAAATCGTTAATATTACCTCCGGATTGCAGGTAAATGAGGAAACCATAACGATTGAAGATTTCAACAATATTTTCAATAATACGTTGTCAGACATGGTCAATAAAATCCTGGAAGTATCGTCTTTGGCCATGGAAATGATCTATTCAATGGATAATGCCATTGAGATACTCGACTCTATTGATAGTAATATGGATAATATTCATAAGGTCACCAGACAATCTAACATGCTGGCTCTGAATGCACTGATTGAAGCGGAGCGTGCAGGAGAATATGGCAAAGGGTTCTCTGTTGTCGCGCAGGAAGTGAAACAGATTTCCAACGAGATTGCAGAAGTTTCCATAGGCATTAAAGAGCGCATAACGTCTATTGATACGACGATGCGTGAGGGATATGAGAATCTGCGTATGCTGGCAACGACAGACATGTCTGATAATATTCTGGCCAAAGAAAAACTTGAGACGCTCACTAACGCATTATTTGCACAAAATGAAAATTTCAAGTCTGTGCTGAGTGATTCGGCAAGCAAATCCGAAGAGGTCGCCCAAAACATCAGCAAACTAACCGTATCTTTACAGTTTCAAGACCGTATCTCTCAATATATGGAGAATATTCTACGCCTGCTCGATAACCTTTCGCAGGAAATGGAAAAATATGATATGGAAATAGAGCCTGAGGAGATTGATCAGGACGCATTAGAAAAACTGGTAAATACGATCGTTTTGTCTGAACTCAAGAATACGCTGATTGCCTCCTTTAAAAAGAATCCTGCACTGGCCCAGGTGCTTTCTGAGAAGTTAGAGCTTGATTCCGCTACAAACGGATTAGATTCTGCCAACTCTGATGAGGAAGATATAGAATTGTTCTGAAACATATAACACATGGTATATCAATGGACTTAAAATTAGAAATTGACGATAAGCGTATTTCCGCTGCTCTGGATGGAAACTTCACATTTGAAGACAACAGAGAGTTCAAGCAGCTACTCGATAAGGTTAATACTAAAGAAATAACGGATGTCTTTTTAGACTTTTCCGGGCTGGAACATATCGATTCAGCTGCATTAGGTATGATGATCATGTTGAAAAAATGTGCAGAAAAAGAGGCGGTTAGTGTCACCATTAAAAACCCCACCGGACAGGTAAAGAAAGTGCTGGACTTGTCTGGTTTTTATGAACTGTTTAAAATCGTCTCCTAGCTTTAATTATTCTGATCCTGGCAGCCATAACTGCTCCAAAGTTTCTGTATCAAGCCTGAAATTTAGGAATGTAGAAACGTTCGTTGCCTTACATTATACATTTAATTCTGTAATATGTTTATCCTCAGTTTCTTTCCATACGGTATCCAACGCCGGCCTCGGTTATGATAATTCTGGGCTTAGATGGATCAACCTCAATTTTCTGACGGAGCTGTTTAATGTAAATCCGCAAATATTGAATATTGTCTTCGTGCGCTTTCCCCCAAAGCTCGGTAAGCAACTGGTTGTGCATGATCATTCTTCCGGCATTGGTCATAAAATAGCGCAGCAGCTTAAATTCTTTGGGAGACAGCGACACTATCTCACCGCGTACATTTACTTCGTGGCGCAACACATCCATTGTAATGTCCCCTACCTGCATGACTGGCTCACCCCCCTCTGCTTTGATGGCCTTGCGCAGATTAGCCCGAAGGCGAGCAAGTAAAATGTCCGTATCAAAAGGTTTGACGAGATAGTCATCGGCTCCCAAATCCAACGCACCGACAATATCACGCTTGTCTGATCGCACGGACAACACCAGAATAGGAACCTGTGACCACTCCCGGATCTGGGTAATCACATCAGTACCGTCCATATCGGGCAGGCCAAGATCGCAAATAACCAGATCGGGTTTGATCGAAGCCGTGAGCCGCACACCTGCGCCTGCCGTATCGGCCTCTTCGGTTTTATAGCCGGCAGCCGTCAGTGTAACAGAGAGATATTTACGAATCTGTTTCTCATCATCAATAACCAGGATGGTATGTTTGTTATCACTCATGCCGCGTCTCCATCTCTGGTGTTCATCAATTGCACGTCCGGCAATGTAATGGTGACCTGCAGGCCGGATCTGTCAGACCGGTTACTGACAGTCATATCTCCGCCATGCAACTCGACAATCGCTTTGCAGATGGATAGACCTAGTCCGGTGCCCGTCTGACTGTCGTGAGCTTCCAGCCGCGTGAATTTGTCAAATAACTGGTCGTGTTTTTCTTGCATGATGCCAGCTCCCTCATCTGTAATACGGAAGGTTGCATGATCACTTTTTATCTCGGCTGATAAAGTAATGACAGTCTCTTCGGGTGTATATTTAGCAGCATTCTCCAGAAGGTTGCATAATAATTTTGAGACGAGAACCGCATCAACACAAACCATAAAAGGAGGGTCGACAGGTTCGATAAGGACTGTGTGATGTTGCAGGATTGAATGCACGGCTGCCGTACTTTCTTCATACAGGGTAGCCACCTCGTACCATTGTTTATTGAGTGTTACAGTCCCGGCTTCCAGACATGTCATATCCAGTATATTGGTAATAGACTGGTTGAGTCGCTCTGCCTCCTCCAAAGCGCCTGTAATCAGACTCATTTGGGCAGATTCATCCATCTGGACTTTCATGGAACGAAGAGAAGACAATCCGCCAATAATGGATACCAGCGGCGTTTTTAAATCATGTGATATCGAAGATAACAGCGCACTACGCAGCGACTCACGTTGATGGTCCAACCGTGCAGCTTCAGCCTCTTTCATCAGCTGTGCGCGTTCAATGGCCAGGGCTGCCTGATAACATAACACCTCCAGCAAGGCTTTCGGCAGCATCGTATCTGATGTTTTGACCCCCATTACACCAATATGTTTTCGTGATGTGGCCATAGGGTAATAATGCCACTCTTCGCGTAACACAGCCTGACCTGTTGTGCCAACTCCACTGATGATGTGTGCGTGTTCAGAACGCAAGGCCTGATTGTCAGGGTACGAAACCGCTGATTCGTCATCGACAGCCAATATAATGTCATTATCCGTAATCTCTTGCAGATGTGTGCCAAGCGAGGCAACCACCTCACTCAAATTGCCGGAGCCTGCAATATCTTTATTCAGTTCATAAAGTGTACGGGCCATCACTTCACGGTCCTTGAGTCCACGCACATAGTGAGTATAGCGGCTGGCAATGGACACAGAGACAACCGATGCAGACAGGAACAATATAAAATTCAACGCATCACTGAACTGACCCAGTCCAAACGTGTAAAAGGGTGGGATGAAAAAATAATTATACAGTGCAAAGCTGACAATGGAAGCCAGCATGGCAGGACGCCAGCCAAACCGCATCGCACAATAGACAATAAGCAGCAGATACAGCATCGATACGTTATAAATGCTAGCATTGAACCGGTAGTCGGGTAAGGACTCCTGCACAATTTCGACGCATACCGTCAGTGCCAGCACCATCAATATGCTCAGGCCATAGCCTGTATAGTTGTGAATGCCACGGGTGGGAATGAGTCGTTGCGTATCATCTATGGTGATAATATGCAGTTCAAAACCTGTATTCTGACGCAACAGCGATGCCGCAAGCGTAGGATCCCACAATCGTCGCCATCTTGATTTGCGCTGCTGTCCAATGACGATATCTGTAATTCCATGCAGATCACAAACGGCCATGGCACCCTGTACCGCATCGGTTGACGGAAAGTAAATACTGTGCGCACCCAAAGCTTCTGCCTGCTCCATCGCACGTTCAATATGCTGACGGGTAACGGGATCAAGCGTGACGGCCTCTTCCTCCACAAAAAGTGCGACCCACTCACACTTTTCATGCACAGCCATATTATGGGCTGCCTCAATTAAACGCACATTATCGGAGTCTGCACTCAGGCAAACCCCGATCCGTTTCATCAATCGTGCAGTGGGCGACGTCACACCTTCCTTAATCTTTAACCTTTACTAAGGTTTATATAGTGCCTGATCGAGTAATACAAAACTTTGTTGTATTTCTGTCTTTCCGCGCTCGATAAGTTGTTGATAGTTGTCATGGCTGACATGCTTACCGTTCATCAGCTGTTTTAACCATAAACTGAGGTGATTCCGCAGGCGATCAATCTTGGCAAAGAGCTTCTTTATTGTTTTGCGTTCCGTGGCGTCCAATGATTTCGCACGAAGCCAGAACTGCTTTTTATAGGCATCACGCGTTTGTTTAATGCTGATGATTTCCTCATTGGTTTGTAAAAGATATTCCTGGTTCATCATATTCCTCTATTGACTCACATGTCAGAAAAAGGGCGCAACACAATCAAAAAGCATTGCGCCGTGTAAGTGCCATCATCACAAGGTAAAGGCAAACAAGGGGGCATGTATCTAGCCTATCTGCATCACATCATAGATATCGCGTCTTGATGAGGTACTATAAGTGGGCGGATAAGGCGCATCATCATCTGGAAGAGCAGGTAACGCCTTACCCGCATGCCACGTTGCATGATCCAGCATATCATCATCCGCCTGAGTCTGTTCCATAAATAAGCGGATATCCTCCTCTGAAGGAATCATCTTCTGGTTTGAGCCATGTGGCATAATTGGTAATGGATTCATAGTGTCCTCCTTATTTATCGTATCTGTTGCTTATTGCGCGTGATCAGCGCATATGTATTCACACTCTTTTGCATATATTGTGCAAAAGGAACCATATATCGTCCGGCATACTGCTTGCGCTTTTTCTCAGACGTTTTAAACGGGTACCGTTTTAAGTTGCCATATCCGCTTGCCGAGCGTAGTGATTGTACAGGGAGTATCATATTATGTTTTGTCCTTTCTCGTTGCTTGCAAAATATTTATAGCAAGAAGGGGCCTGTAAAATCGATATGAGCCGGACCGGGGGCGCATATAAACCACATATATGTTACTAAACAGCCAGATTACTGGGTAGTTTGTACCTTGTTACCGAGCGTATATTTAATGTTTTCGGTTGATGCTGCTGGCGGAAACAGCGTCGGTACGTCATTAAGCCAAGAAGAATGTTGCGCGTGGCGCGCAGGGACACATGCACTGATGAACAACAGGCTAAATAAAATGAGTGGTAGTAATGTAAAACGCGACATAGCCAATGACATATTCTCCTTTATCCATATGCACAGAGCTTATACTAAGCAACGGGTGAATTTACTATGTTACCCAATTTAGTATTTCGTATAAAAACGATATAAAGATTGAATGGGATCACTTAAGCGACATTTGCTCAAAGCCATCACACGTGCCCCTTAGCAGTTCAGCTTCTTCCGTTTCGCTAATATAATTGGTAACATAAACTAATAGCCATGCAAATGGCTCACTAACGTCAATTTATTTCTATATTACATATGCTTAGTAAATAAGTTTATTCATCCATTTATTAGGTTCGATTATTTGCTCCGTCACAGAAAGGGGGGTAATGCGTTTCAGCTTGCCGACATTCTACGCTTGCGGAAGAACCCGCTTTCTCGTCTTTCTGAATCTTCCGACTTATACACTATTTCAATTTTACGATCCGGTAGCAGTGCATCAAACAGCTGTTCAATCATGTCTTCTTTTATTGGTTTTTCGACATAGCCATCCAGATCATATTGAAGACACGCATCCTTGATATCATCTCCATACTGTTCTGACGAAACGATAATGATAGGCACTTCCCTTGCTCTGGGATGTTTACGACGAAAATCCGATGCGATGTTAAAACCGTTGGTATCAGGCAAATGGATATCCAAAAAGACAACATCGTAGGGATGTTCGATCACATCCTCAACGCTGCTGTCGGCATATATATAGGTATGGCACCCTATTTTGTGCAGTATAGCCTCCAGCATCGCTGCATCTGTGCGATTATCTTCCACTATTAAGACATTAGCAAGATATTGAGCATCAACATTCATGGTCTCCTCCTTTACGATACAAATTTTTCTTTATTATCTCGTCGATACTGACGCGCATATTTATGCATCTTATCTTCCAAATCATGGAATTTACATGGCTTGATTAACAAGTCGTTCATACCGGCCTTTAACCATTTCTGCGTATCCACTTCATCCGTAGAATTCAGCATAGCGATGATGTAGGTGCGATGTATGTTTTGCTTTTCTTTTTGTTTATCTTTTTCATGATGGCGATATTCCAACGTTACTTGATAGCCATCCAGATCAGGCATGTTCGTATCTATAAAAACCAGTTGATAATCCTTCTCCTTCAGCTTTTTTAATGCTTCTTCACCACTCTCCACTAATGTAATGTTTTTACATCCAAATTTGGATAAATGATGCTGAGCATGTTCACGGTTGGCCAGATAATCGTCTACAAACATGACATTCCAATGGGCAATAATATCATTAAGATTAATTTCCTGCTGCTCGTCCTCTTCTTCAATCTGCGCATCGAATAAGAACTGTACTTCTTCGCGTGTCACACCAATATTATCGGGAATTCTCCGTTTCTCTTCCGGTAGCGCCCCCAATGCTTCACGATACAATATGAATGCTTTAACCGCATCTTTGAAACGCTTCATATTAAAGGGCTTGAGAATATAGCCCATCGCTCCATGTGCCTTTGCGGCATGCACATCTCTTTCATCAGCGCTGCTGGTCATCATGACAATAAAAGCTTCCGGATTTTGCCTAAGCATAAGGGGCAGCATATGCAGGCCATTACCACCAGGCAGATTAATATCCAAAAATGTGATATCGGGATGTTCATGAGAAAACTTTTCCATGCCGCTACTGGCATCTGTGGCAAGCAACTTCTCAAGAATTGCCTCTTTGTAATCCGAAAGGCTTTCTGTCGCCAGCATCCTGCTGGTACGATCATCCTCAACAATCAATACTTTCAGTTTCTCACGTTCTATCATGTTATGATTCCTCCTTCTAAATCATTACATCGCCTTCAATCATCGCTACATCACCCTTCATTGTTCAAGCGGCTTCTTCTGCCATATTGCGCAATATTGGCGTTACATATGCCAATGCCTCTTTTAGTGGTTCAATGAAAGGAGTTATGGTTTCTATCGTGCCACCGGTTTTAGATGTTTGTTCAATCGTTGCGGATATAGAAGCCAGACCATCAACTCCCAGCCCACGACTGGCTGACTTAAGTGGATGTGCGTGTCTGGCAACTTCTTCCAAATCACCCTGTGCCAGCCCCTGTTCAATGCCTTTGACATACATTTCCGCATCCTCCAGATATTCTTCAATAGTTTGTGCAAAACGCTTTTTTAAAATAGCCCTGGCTTCCTGCAACTCTTCCATATTCATTGCGGTTGTATCAAAACTGGTTTCCATTTCTTACTCCTTACATGTTTGATTAACAGTATTAATGATCTTTACCGTGATAACCATTTGGCAAGCATTTCCTTTAACTCTTTCTGACGAAGTGGTTTAGTGAGGTAATCATTCATCCCTGCTTCCATACAAGCTTCACGGTCGCCTTTCATGGCGTTCGCAGTAAACGCAATGATAGGACATACTTCGATTTCACCACAGTTCATCATAGGACGAATCGTACGCGTTGCTTCGAACCCATCCATCTCTGGCATTTCGCAATCCATAAAAATGAGAGCAAAATTCTCTTCTTTCACTACGTCTATTGCCTCCTGTCCATTTGAAGCGGTACTGACACAACACCCCAACTCTTCCAGCATACCTATGGCCAGTTCACGATTGACCCGGTTATCTTCAACAACCAATACTGATGCACCATCAAAATTTGCCATGTTCATATCCAGGTCATCATAAAGCGTATCCGAGTCAAGCATATGCTGTGTAATAAGTTCTCTGGAATGCCCCGCCTTACTTTCTTCCATCACTAGCTCAAAGAACTGAGCCATCGATTGGATATGCAGTGGCTTGTTAAGAAAACCGGCGAATCCAGACACCGCTATTTCCTGCTCCAACCCTTTTCGCGGAAACGCTGTCATCATAATCAGAATCGTATCTTTGAGTTTAGGATTGGATTTGATGCTCCGGCCAAGCGCTTCCCCATTCATTTGCGGCATCATATAATCAATCAATGCAATATCATAAGGACGGCCTTCTCCCTTAGCCTTACGAAGCTGTGCCATAGCATCTGTACCACTAGTAACAGTATCCGCTTGCAGCCCAAGTCTCTCTGCGATCATCTTGACAACCATTAAGGACACTTCGTTATCATCAACAATCAAAATTTTTAATCCATGTAACACTGGCACTTCAGATAACGCGCAATCCGTTTTGTCCTGTTCCAACTCTATCGTTACGGTAAAAGTGCTCCCTTCCCCGGCTCCACTTTCTACTGTTACATCACCACCCATTAGCGTTGCCAATTGTTTGCTGATAGACAACCCCAGACCAGTACCACCAAATTTTCGTGTCGTTGAAATCTCGGCTTGTGAAAATTTGGTAAAAATATACTCCTGCTTATCTTTTTTAATACCAATACCGGTATCTTTCACTGACAAGGTAAAGAGCCATATGTTTCCTTCTTTCTGAGTAGCATTGACAGTAATTAGCACATATCCTTTTTCGGTAAATTTGACCGCATTACCGGCAAGATTATATAAAATCTGGCGTACGCGTACTGGATCACCGGTCAGATAGCGTGGACATTCAGGCAAGTAATTTAACAATACTTCAACACTTTTTTCCCGTGCCTTGATTGCAATGACATCCGCTACGTCTTCAGTAAGCTTTAGCAAATCAAACCCTACCGGTTCCAATTCCAGTCTGCCGGATTCGATCTTGGACAAATCCAGAATATCATTAATCAACTGTAGCAAAGTTTCAGCAGAGTAAAGTGCCGTTTGTGCCAAGCGCTGCTGTTCGGCAGAAAGCGCAGTGCCCAATAGCAGTTCAGTCATACCAATGACACCGTTAAGCGGTGTACGAATGTCATGGCTCATATTTGCCAGAAATTCCGATTTAAACCGACTGGCTTTCTCAGCCTGCAATTGCGCAAGTTCAGCTTCTTCCTTACGTATCGCCAACTCTGCCATAATACAATCAGATTCCGCTAATGCTTCCTGCAAACCTTGTGTACGTTCATCCACTAACTCCTGCAGGTGATCATGATGTTGGCGTAATTCTTCTTCTGCTGCCTTACGTTCCGTGATATCGGTAAGAATGCCGATAAACCATTCCTCGCCATCAACGGTGATCGCTGTCACTCCAAAATCTATAAAAAACACTTCACCATTTTTACGAACTGCTTGAAGCTCCCGACGAAAGCCAATGACGTGTGCTTCACCTGTCTCCAGGTAATGGCGTATATAGTCATCATGTCTGCTACGATGTGGTTCCGGCATTAGAATTTTGACATTCTGGCCGATCACCTCTTCAGGATGGTAATCAAAAATTTCCTGTGCTGCTTTATTAAAGGTATGGATACAACCTTGCGTATCAATAGTGATTACTCCCTGCAATACATTATCAAGGACGGCCCCGAAATACATCGCACGTTTATGGGCTTCTGCTTCAGTGGACTGGTCCAGATTTTTCTGTAATTGCTGATCTGAAAGTTGTTCATCTGTTTCGTTTTCCTTAACTACTTTTCGTAACCATTTTGCTGATTGTCGAAAGCAATACTCCAGTTGAGACAAGGACTGTTCTGTAATAGGTTCGACCTTATCTTCAGAAGCAATCTGCAAGTGGGCATTCTCTTCAATATTACGGGCCATCGCAGCCAATCCAATAAAACCAAATGCCGTACTAGAAGATTTAAGTGTATGCGCAATCATCGCAATCGTGTGTAGTTGTTGTGCATCATAAGCACTCTTTAGTTTTCTTATCAGCTTGAAAG
Source organism: Rickettsiales bacterium (assembly GCA_028281385.1). Lineage (GTDB taxonomy): Bacteria > Pseudomonadota > Alphaproteobacteria > Rickettsiales > UBA3002 > JANQJY01. The sequence continues at coordinate 12,899 of JANQJY010000007.1, forward strand.
ATTGACTAAGAAAAAAATCAATCGAATAGCTTACATCGCCTCCCATTGCCTCTTTAAATGACTGAAATACATCTTTATCAATCAGGCTTGCTGCCTCCATGGATTCAATAGAAAGTGTTGGCAATGTTGGAATAACCCATTTAGCGATTATCTTCTGCAATGTTTCCTTTTTCACCGGTTTGCTGATGTAATCATTCATTCCCGACTGCAGACACCGCTCTTTATCACCCTTCATGGCATTGGCTGTCAGGGCGATAATAGGTATGCTTTCTATTTTACCCTGGTGATGTAGTGTCCGGATAGTGGATGTTGCTTCAAATCCATCCATTTCCGGCATCTGACAATCCATTAGAATAAGATCAAAATCGTCTTGCATGACTTTTTCCAAAGCGATTTTTCCATGCTCCGCCGTCGTTACGCTAAAACCAAGATCTTCAAGCATTTCTTCTGCCATGGCACGATTGACGCGATTATCCTCCACCAGCAATACATGATACCCTTCAAAATGACGGCCAGCCTGTTCTGTGATATTAAGAGTCAGTGTTTGATTTAAATTAGTGTTTTTTTCTGGTGGATATTCGCCATATTGAACTTTATCTGCCTGCTCTCTGGCAAAATCATTGCTGAAAATGATTTCACCTTGCTGCCCCGTCTGAAACTTCTCCCAGGCTAATGACAACAGCCTTTTGAGTTCATCGGCCCTAATAGGTTTCGATAAACAGGCATTAAATCCAGCCTGACGAAAACGGCTCATGTAATTGGGTTCACAAGAGAAACTCGATATCACCAAGAGCATATCATCAATATGACTATTGTTACGGATTGTATATGCCAGCTTTTCACCTTCGACATTTGGCTTAAGGTAACCCAATATGACAATATTGAACGGTGCATTATCCGCAGTTGCCTGCTCCAGCATGGCAATCGCTTCGTCAGGCTGATGACAATGCACGCACTCCATACCGATTGTCTGAAGATGTGCCTTTATTAATTCGCCAATATCGGCAATGTCATCAATGACTAATACGCGTAGTCCTTCAAGGTTTTTAATTGAATCGTTCTTCTCCTTCTTATTTTTGTCAACCTCTAATAACGTGGTGGAAGAAAAGGTTGAACCAACACCCATCTTACTACTAACCGTGATATCACCTTCCATCATTATGGTGAGTTGTTTGCTAATCGCCAGGCCTAATCCGGTGCCACCAAATTTGCGGGTTGTGGAGGCATCGGCCTGTGAAAATTCTTCAAAAATTCTTGTCTGTGCTTCTTCAGCTATGCCAATCCCGGTATCTTTGACCGAAATAACAATGTTTGCTTTATCAGATGCTGACGGAATTGTGGCCTGACCTTCCTCAACTGTGATAGTCACATACCCTTCCTGAGTAAACTTAACCGCATTATCAGCCAGATTATAAATAATCTGACGGATACGCCCCGGATCGCCAATCACATAACGAGGTGTGTTCGGCTTATAATATACAATTAATTCGATCGATTTTTCCGATGCTTTCCCCGCCAGCAGTTCGGCACAATCTTCTACAAGAGCCATCAAATCAAACGGAATCGGTTCCAGCTCCAATGTTCCGGATTCAATCTTGGAATAATCAAGAATATCACTGATAATGTTAAGCAAGGCATCGGTTGAGCTGGCGATGGTATGCGCATAGTTCTTTTGTTTATACGTCAGATTGGTTTCCAACAATAACTCACTCATCCCTATGATTCCATTCATCGGGGTGCGAATCTCATGGCTCATATTCGCCAGAAATTCTCCTTTGAGCCGGCTTGCTTCATTGGCTCTCTCAACAGCATGCCTTAATTCATCCTGCTGCTTCCTGAATTCCAACAATGCGACAATACAACCCGCAAGGGTCTTAAGTGCTTCGCATTGCTGATGTTGAATGGTTCGGGGAACCGTATCAAAGGTACATAAGCTGCCTAGAGCATATCCTGATTGTGTGACAAGTGGATATCCTGCATAAAAACGTATCTTAGGTTTACCGACAACCAGATCATTATCCAAAAAGCGATCGTCTTTTGTCGCATCTTCGACAATCAGAGGTTTATTCGTATTTAGAATGGTATAGGCACTGAATGCCTGGTCTCTATGGGTTTCATCCATAGATAACCCCACCTTCGCTTTAAACCATTGGCGCTCGGCATCGACAAAACTAATCAGCGCAGCAGGGGTCTCACATATAACTGACAATAATGTCACAATATCGTTATATGCAGTTTCATGTGGCGTATCGAGTATATGATACTCTCCAAGCTTAGCCAGCCGCCCAGCTTCATTTCTCGGTTTCGCGGCTGCCGGCATTGTTCCCCCACGCGATCTCGTGCTTCTCCAGAATGTTTTGCATCACCAAAAACCCGCATGCTCTTCATCTATCTGATCCGGATGAAAACCCGATCGTATCAATAATATATTGAGCGTCATATTGTCAGTTTTTTGGCTACCCTTTCCCATCAAAAACATCTTTCCTAGTCTTTCGTATTACATGAGAGACTCTTGCCCTACCGGTTTTTTTAATTTGCAGACTTATGTATCGTTGGTTTCTTCTAAGAGCCTATAAAGACTGAAGAAGAATTATACCAACCGCCTCATCAACCTGTCATAGATTGAGACAGTGTCTGCCCAAAGAAAGGCATAGCTCCACCGACGAAATCAAAACGACCAGATTACGTTGGTTGCGGGGGCAGGATTTGAACCTGCGACCTTCAGGTTATGAGCCTGACGAGCTACCGGGCTGCTCCACCCCGCGTCACCATGATTGCAGGCTGCCATACAGCCCGGCTTTTTCATTTATCTCACGCGGCTTTGCCGGCTTCGAGACAGGATGGCTGCTCCACCCCGCGTCATCATGATCAGGGCTATATACCACCCCATCTACAGACATCGCTTAGGAAGGAGAGAGTTAACGTAACTTTCTATGGAAAGCAAGCAATCTCTGAAGAAAACTTACTATTCCATTGAAATATTCACTTATCTTGCCATGATACACGGCATGAAAGGATGCTCATGAGACTCTTATTCTGCGGCGATGTGGTCGGCCGGTCAGGCCGCGAGGCGGTGCTGAAATGGGTACCGCTATTGCGTAGTGAACTGGCGTTGGATGCGGTGATTGTCAGTGTCGATAATGCTGCCGGCGGTTTTGGTATTACTGCCGATGTCTGCCGCCAGTTCAAGGCGGCCGGTGTCGATGTAATGACAGGCGGTGATCATGTGTGGGATCAGAAAGAGGCACCGTCACTGCTTGAGCGGGAATCTACCCTGCTGCGCCCGCATAACTTTCCGGCACGCGCACCTGGTACGGGCTGCAAAGAATTTACATTAAAAAACGGTCAGAAACTGTTGGTGTTGCATCTTCTTGGCCAGGTATTTCACAGGGAATATCTGGATTCGCCTTTTGATGCAGCGGAACGTGGACTGGAAGGCTATACACTCGGCAAAAATGTCGATGCGATTCTGGTCGATATGCACGCTGAAGCGTCCTCGGAAAAAAATGCCATGGGCGTGTTTCTCGATGGGCGGGTCAGCGCCGTTGTCGGAAGTCATACCCATGTGCCCACGAATGATTGTCGGATTCTGCGCGGCGGCACCGCCTATCAGACCGATACCGGCATGTGCGGTGATTATGACCAGACAATCATCGGTTTTCACCCCGACACGCCGCTGTCGATCTTCACCACCAAACTACGCAAACAACGCATGGAGCCCGGCAAGGGCGAAGGCACCCTGGCTGCCACCCTGATCAAAACCGATGACAGCACTGGGCTGGCCACTCATATCGAGCCTGTGTTCAGAGGGGGAACACTCCGCTGAAAATCAAAAAGCCGCTCACGAAGAGCGGCTTTTCTTGGGATGGGAACTGTTACTATTACGCGATTACAGATCGTCGTCAAGCATTTCTTCGATTTTTGCTTTCGCACGTGCTTTCTTTTCGCTGGTTTTGCTTTTCAGCAGTTTCGCCTTGTCATTATCCCAGCTATAGGTATTGACGACAGTTTTCGTACCGGTCGTGACAATATCGCCATTGGGCATCTGCAACACATCGAAGCCTTTTTGCAATGCTTCATTGATCAGCGCCGAGGACTGGCGCAGATAATCCGGATCGGTCATCAGGTCGGATAATTGAGAATCCGACTCTCTCGCTACTTCCTGAGCCTCTTTGGTGGTGGGCTTCAAATCACCGATAAGCTTACTTTGATATGCCATATTCTTCCCCAACTCGTTATGCCATGTGGGTAATAATTTGTTAATCAATCTAAATAAAATTGGCGCCTAGTCAATCAAAGAACGACATTTTTTTGGAATAATCAGTCGTTTTTCTTGTTTTGTTTGCATTTTTTAACACTTTTCCGGCCTGAGAAACAAAAAAAGAGCCCGGCAAGAAAGCACCGGGCTTCAAGGAGCTAGACGACTTAAACAACCTGTTAATGCGCCGTTAACGACGCATATAATGCCTGTGCATAGTGTAACAGCTGCGCGTTATGGCCATAGGCTGCCCGCGCCGCATGTAATTCCTCTACAAGGGTCGATAATTCATCCACCGGTATGCCGTGCACCTGCGCGGTCTCTTCCACATCGCATTCCGCTGCATGGTATAACAGATCATAATGCATGTTAATGACTCCCTTCTTTCTTTTTCCGCTACACCTTGATGTCGACCCCATCATCCAGTGTAAGGGTGTAATGGCCTGTGATCGCATCGATATAGGCCGCTTCTTCTTCCAGACTGAGCGGATCACGATAGGCCATGTTTGCCTCTTCCTGGTCCACACTATCGTCTTCCTTGCTCAGCGTGAACTGCATATCATCACTGTCTGCATCAATCCCGGCTTCAGCCAGCGCTCGCTCCAACGCCCGCGCATCACGTTGCAGCAGATCCAACGTATCGCGGTTGTCCGCCGAGAAGGTAATCGTGCCGCGGTTGTCTGACGAAATATCGATCCGCACTTCAATCCGGCCGAGTTCCGCCGGCTCCAGCTGAATGACGAACCGGTCCACCCCGCTACGGATGGCTTTTTGTACTGCCAGCTGCACCTGCTCCGTCACCGGTTTGCCCAGGGCGCCATCGGCTTTGACGATGTGCAGAGTCGCATGCCTGTCTTGGACGGCATGTGCGTCCGAACTCGCATTGACCACCGACGATGCCGATAATTCAGACACGGTTACGGCTGCATCAGCCGGATTTGCTGCGGCAGTCGGTTGACCAAGCGCTTTTGCCTCAACCTGGGCCAGCGCTTGCGCAAACAGTGGCAACAGACTCGCCGCACGCTCAGCAAAGCCTGGTTTTCTGCTCAGATGCGTCTCGGGAACACCCTGCTCACCCTGCATCAATTGCCTGAACTGCTCCAGCACGCGGTCCGCCACAGTGCTACTCGGAGTCGAGCCATCGAGCACGCCAGTGACCAGTGTTGTCGCAGCAGCAAGCACTACCGGCTCCTGTTGTAATGTCGTATAATCCTGCGCTTCAAACAGATGATCCTGTAAGTAGCCGGTAAAGATATCATCCAGCTCTTCGCCTGCCGCATTCAGAGTGATGCCATCCTCTGACAGCATCGCCGCCAGCGACGCCAGCGCGCCGCCCTCCTGCTGCATCAGGGATAACAGCTCTTCCACTGTCATATCTGCTGTTTCCTCACCGGTGACATGCGCCACCAGTAATTTCAGAAACTGCTCCACAGCCGATTCTTCGCCGAAGAATGTCTGCGCCAGCTCCAGAAGCGCTTCGTTCAACTGAGACTGCGGCACATCGACGACGGACAGCGGCACCGACACATCCACCTCTTTCACTGGTGACGAGAGTGACGAAAGTGCAGGAATTTCAAGCTGTAACTGTTGCGCCACCGGAATCAGAATACGTTGTAATGCGTCAAGCTGCGAATTTGATAGATGCGACAGACTACCTGTTTCCAGCACCTGTCCGACCAATGCCGAATCGATATCGAAGGCACCGAGTGCCTGTTCCAATCTGGCCAATTCCTCCGGACTCATCGACAACAAACGATCGACAATGTCATTGACGGTTTTTTCTGCTTTCTCCCTGCGATCCGATGTCGAATCCAGCGACTGCAATGCTGATTTGAACTGACGGTCAAACCCTTCTTCCCACTGCGATGAACGTGCAGACGATGCTTTCTCTCCCGCAGAAGGAGACGACATAAACAATGGAAATACAGATACGGCTGACATGAGACTCCCCTCAATGATGATTATTTACGGTGAAGTATTGCAAAGGTTGTGCCAAATTTTTTTTAGAAAAATTCATTATTTCAAAACAGCTTATATTTTCTGATGAAAAAATGTACCGGGTAAAAAACACCTTTGGCATCCTACTATACTATCTCATCTGGAAATAATTGCCGGACCGGATAATAGCCGAGACTATTTATTTGGAAACCGGGTGCTTGATTTCGTATTTCTGGTTGCTGAACACATGCTGTGCCGCCAGCCGCTGGGTGGAATGCACGAAAATCGGTGCACGTGCATTGACAGTCAATGACACTCCTTCCGGTGTACGGGTGATATTCACTACCAGCAAGGTTACCAGGCGATCTTTGGGAATGCCGAGTTCGGCAGCTGCCTGCAACATGTCTTCCTTGTCGAGAATATCATTCTCCACCGTGACCGGCATGGTAATCAAACCGAAACCAAGATCGTTAAGCGACTGCAGCCACATCATGCCCTGCAGTTTCTCATTCGGGAATGGTACCAGCGAATGATACAGCGCATTCGGCAGTCCCAACAATCCAAGCGGGAAAAAAATCGGCGATTTGCGCGATACTTCAATGTCACCAAAGCGCGTTTTGACGATTTCCGTTTCCGGCAGGCCGGCAAACACATGCCCAGGCACCTGAAACGGACGGTCTTCTACCGGTATGTCTTGTTCCGTATTATCATTCAATGCGATGTTTTCTTCTGCCACAGCAGCTAACTCCATTGCTTTCATTCCTGCCTCCCCCGCCTGACGACGGTTATCTCATAGTTACCCTGTTCACTTCCCGCTTGCAAGCGCATCTCTCTCATCTGTTCATGGACGATCATATTTTTTTATTCAGACTGACCGACAGTGGATTAACCACAGGCTTATCGGCTTTGCCTTTTTCATCGTAAATATCATTGTTATATTCACGGTTTACCACCTGCGACATCGTATTGACCAGACGAATATTGGCCTTACGCGCCATCAGCAATTGCTGATAATTTTCTTCCAGAATCTCGTTGAACACCGCCACAACGTCCTGCAGATTCTGCAAATCCTCTTCATCGCATTCCGCCAGCAAGTCCGGATGTGTGGTGATCTGGTGCCTGACTGCCGTCAACGCATCGATCAGCAGATTTTTTTCACGCTGCAATTCCGACAGGCCATCAACCATCATCTCTTCGAGCAGTTCGGACTCTTCCGATAAAATCTGCGCCAGACGTGCCGTCAAGGTAATGACGTCGGGGATATATAATTCGTCCATCGACAGGGTCGGCAACTCGCTCTTTTTGAGATTGCCGTTAATCTCATCCCATTTCGACGGGGTGATCTTCACCGGTTTCATCGGGGTTTCTTCATACATCTTTCACCTCCTTTTAGTCTTCATCCGGAATGTCACGTTCCGGCAAGTTATAGGTTTCCTCCTGCGGCGGGAGGATCACTTCACCGCCTTCTATTTCCTGCAACCTCAGCATTTCGCGTTTGACATGATCGGCCACGCCGATACCGCCGGTACGCGCCATCAGCTTGGCATATTCGTCCAGCATCATCGAGCGATAGACGTCCTCCGCCTGCCCGCCGCCGAACAGCTCGTCGGTCTCAACACCGGCGAACATATGCTGCAACATCTGCGCCAGGAATACGGCCTCGAATTCCTCGGCCGCCTCATCGAGTTTGGCGGCCTGCGCTTTTGCCTTTGCGGCACGTTCCGCGCGTTTAATTTCTGCCAAGCGACTATTGGTATTGTCTATTCGCATTTGCTGTAGCCCATCATTATTAATTAACGCATCCGTCATATCCGTGCTCCTTAATCAACTCTTTTTCTGCCGGTCTTGAATGTATGCGCCGGCTTTATCCCTGTCACTTATCGTGTAATAATATCTGCCTGCAACGCTCCCGCCGCCTTAATGGTTTGCAGAATCGTAATCATATCGCGCGGGCCAACACCCAGCGCATTCAACCCGTCTACCAAGTCACGCAGCGATGCCGTTTCTTCCAGCATGGCCAGTTTCTTACCCTCATTTTCATCTACTTCAATGTTGGTACGCGGCACTACCACCGTCTGCGCACCTGCCGGAGCGAAGGGGTTGGGCTGCGACACCTGAGGCGTTTCCTCAACCTTGACGACCAGATTTCCCTGCGCCACCGCTACCGTATCGATCCGTACATTGTCACCCATGACAATCGTGCCGGTCGCCTCATCGATCACCACCTTGGCACGCTGATCGGTATCGACATTCAGCGCTTCCACATCCGCCAGTAATCCGACAACATCATTCTGATAGGCCGGCGGCACCGACAGCGTCACGGTTGCCGGATCATCGACATCCGCCACGCCGGGTCCCAGCTTACGATTGATCGCCCGCGCAATATTATGGGCGGTGCTGATATCCGGATTGCGCAATGCTACGCGCATGTGGTTCATGTCATTCAGTGCAAAGGGTATTTCACGCTCTACAATCGCTCCGTTGGCGATGAATCCGTTGGTCGGCACCCCTTTGGTGATCGAACTACCCGATTCGCCGGAAGCCTCGAATCCGCCGATTGCCAGCGGTCCTTGCGCGACGGCATAGACATTGCCATCCGCACCGTAAAGCGGCGTAGCGAGCAACACGCCACCCAGCAGGCTTTTCGCATCACCCATCGCGCTGATATTGACATCGATCGTCGAACCGGTACGCGCAAAGGCTGGCAGGCGCGCCGTTACCGTCACCGCCGCAACGTTTTTGGACTTTAGTTCCGTCCCACGCGTGTTTACTCCCTGCCGTTCGAGAAACGCCACCAGACTCTGTTCGGTAAAGGCATTGTTTTTGAGTTTGTCACCGGTGCCGTTCAACCCGACTACTAGGCCGTATCCCATCAGCATATTGTCGCGGATACCCTCAAATGCCACGATATCTTTAATACGTGCTGCATGCGCCGAAGGCACCGGCAGTATCCATGCAAGCAGCAGTAAACATAAAAAAGGCAGAACTCGTATCATCATCATCACGATCTGTTGTTGTTATTCCTCTTGAGCGAAAATGCAATATGCGAGTTTCATGCCAGTTTTCCCGTCACCGCAATTATTTTGTTTTTCCGCTGCTTTTATGACAGGCTCTGCCGTATATTGACAAAAAAGTCACGCATATAGGTAAAGCATATCTAAAAGTGGAGATTTTTTCCTAGAAGGTAACACCGCAATATTTGCTAAAGCCCGTCTTTTTGTTTATAGTGATATTAGTAATTAAGTAAGTTACGTTATTGAATAAAGGCGACGAACACTATGCGAATCTCAGAGACGACACTGGCAACGACCACCAGTCGGGCAGATCAGAAAAAACGCAAAAAAATCTCAGATAACAGTCCTTTCTCGGAGTTACTTTCCGGAGTGGATGCCGCAACGGAAGTTGCAGCCGTCAGCGATGTCGCACCGATTGCATCGGTGGAATCCATGCTGGCCATTCAGGAAGTGTCCGACGATGAACTGACTCGGCGTAAGGCCGTGCGTGAAGGATTTGATGCGCTGGAAGCGCTGGAGGAATGGCGTCATGCTTTGCTGATGGGTAGCCTGTCCGAATCGCAGATACGCCATATTCATCAGACGGTTCATGCACAGAAAAGCCGTTGTACGGATCCCGAACTGCAGGCCGTTCTTGATGATATTGAACTGCGTACCGCCGTTGAACTCGCCAAACTGGAGATGTCATTTACCAGACGATTCGCCTAGATCGCATTGTAATATGGCTCACAATATTACATCGCGTCAGTGTAAACAGGCCCGTTCTCTTTTAAAATGGAATCCACAGGATCTGGCCAGCCGTACCCGCATTCCCGTGCGCAATATCGAACGGTTTGAAAAAGGTGTTACCCGGCTGATGCTACCTGAAAATGATGAGATCATGAAGACCTTTAAAAAAAACGGGATTATTTTCAAAGATAATTTTGATGTCATGCTGGTGGGTAAAGACGATGCTGAAGAGAGAGCGGAAGCGAGCTTGGATGAGTGCGAACCCCCAGAACTGGAAGCGGACGGCACTGACATCAACTTCGACAAGCCGGATGCTGACAGTGCCATGGAAGATGAAAATAAAATGTGGGTACATACACCGGAATATACTGGTCCAGACCGCCGGACTCTCAAAAATCAGATGTATTATAGCGGACCGGAACGGCGTAAGGACAGACAAGATCTCGTACAAAAAGTCATCCAGAAACATAAGAAATAAACTATCAGCCGTTGTGGAAGGTGCTGATATTTGGCTTGCCATGGCTTGGCGCTTCTTTTATAAGTCATCGCCTGAATAATAACGGCAAGTATTAAAGGGAACTGAATCAATGAACGCAGCTGCGGCTAAGAAGAAGGCGTACAAGCCAACCGAAAAAGAACCCTATATGAACAAAAAGCAGTTGGAGTATTTCAAGCAAAAGCTGCTTGAATGGCGTCAGGAACTGCTGGATGAATCGCGCGAGACGCTGGAACATCTCAAGGAAGAAAACTGGCACGAGCCGGATATTGCCGATCGTGCATCGATCGAAACCGAAGCCGGTGTCGAATTGCGCACGCGTAACCGCTATTTAAAGCTTATCTCCAAAATCGATGCCGCATTACGGCGGATTGAAACCGGCGAATATGGCTATTGCGAAGAGACGGGTGAACCGATCGGTCTGAAGCGTCTGGAAGCACGCCCCATCGCCACGCTTTCGATTGAAGCGCAGGAACGTCACGAAAAAATGGAAAAGCAATATTCCGACGAGGATTAGGCTTGGGGAACATCCCTATCACAACACAACGGTGATCTCTGCCGCTTTTTCCAATTCCTGACGGATAACGTCCTTTAATCTGCGTTCATCATCGAGTTGCCATTCCCGGGTTCCGTCGTGATAATGAAAATGCAGACCGCCGCTAATGGGAGATGCCCACCACAACTGTCCGGATGGGGTATGTTTGCTTAATATGAATGTGCGTCCGTCGGGCAGTGCGATCGTGAGAATACCAGTGCCTTCATCATATTCCAGCTCATCTAGTAGCTCTTCATCAAAAGCCGGTTCAAGCTGGTCGTAAATATGCAATAATGTGGCATTTGCCACAGCATGGAACTGCGCTTCACTCATCATCGGATGTGTCTGCCTGCTCTGTTCTTGGCTTTTTCGGTTATCTTTAGTATAGAACCACGCGCATAAGGAAAGGTAAAGTGACAATCATGTGGCGGTGGCTAACTGGTACGAAGAAAAAACCCGCATCGGTGAGGAAGGGCAAAGGGCCGGCATTGCAGGCGGACAGAAAAAAGAAAGTATCTACCGCTTCGAAGGTTTCGCCTAAAGGTGGTGCTAGCCGCTCCACCAGAACCCGTCTCAGCAAAAAAGCCAAAGAGATGGAAATGAAGAAAGCCCGCCGCTCCCGCCGCAGACGGCTATTATCGGCTCTGCTATCAACGGGGTTTACCTTATTCATCGGTGCTTTACTGGTCTTGATTTATTTCGCTTCCACCCTGCCGGATATTGGTCGTCTCAATGTCATCGAAAAACAGCCGAGCGTCACCTTCGAGACCACCTCCGGTGTGGTGATTGCCAGCTATGGCGATGTGTATGGCGACTATATCACCTATGACCAACTGCCACCGCATCTGGTCCATGCCGTGCTTGCCACTGAAGACCGCCGTTTTTTTGATCATTTTGGCATTGATTTGTTCGGCATTGCCCGTGCGATGGTTGTCAATTTCCGCGCCAGGCGGTTTGTTCAGGGCGGTAGCACCATTACCCAGCAGGTGGCTAAAAATGTGTTCCTGACACCTGAGCGTACCCTGACGCGCAAATTACAGGAAATGCTGCTCGCCTTCTGGCTCGAAAGCCGTTTCAGCAAGGAAGAGATTCTCGAAATTTATCTCAACCGCGTCTATCTCGGCTCCGGCAATTACGGCATCGATGCCGCCTCCAAACGCTATTTCGCCAAACCCGCGCATGAAATCGATCTGATGGAATCAGCCATCCTGACCGGCCTGCTCAAAGCCCCATCACGCTATTCACCACTGGCTTCGACCGAGCGCTCTAAAGCCCGCGCACATCAGGTATTGCTCAATATGGTCGATGCCGGTTATCTCGAAGCATCGGTGATAGAGCCGACACTTGCCGGCTTTACCACGCCGAAAACCTACCGCGAAGGCAATGCCAGCGGTACGCGTTATTTCACCGATTGGGTCATGGATACGCTACCAAATTATATCAATCAGGGCGAAGAGGATCTGATCATCACCACCACATTGGATCCGGCACTGCAGGCCCATGTCGAGGATGTCATTCGTGATACCATCACCGCCACAGCAGAGGAAAAACAGGTCTCGCAGGCCGCTGCCATCACTATGACTCCGGGTGGAGCAGTGCGTGCCATGGTTGGCGGTGTGGATTATAATGAAAGCCAGTTCAACCGCGCTACCCAGGCGAGTCGCCAGCCCGGTTCCATCTTCAAGCTTTTCGTGTATCTCGCTGCCTTGGATGCTGGTATTCCGCCAGACATTCTCATCGAAGACGCGCCCATCGAACTGCAGGTAGGATCCCGCCTCTGGCAGCCGAAAAACTTCGGCCATGAATATCGCGGCCCGATTACCATGCATGAAGCGCTGACGCATTCGGTCAACACCGTCGCCGTA
>JANQJY010000048.1 GCA_028281385.1 Rickettsiales bacterium
ACACCGTCTTTGGTGGTGCGCGGTGCGCCGAAGGATTTTTCGATAACTACGTTACGGCCGCGCGGTCCCAGTGTGACTTTTACGGCATCGGCCAGTACGTCGGCACCTTTGATCATGCGATCGCGGGCATTCTGACTAAAGGCAATTTGTTTAGCTGTCATGATGATTACTCCTTAAAATACTAATTTCATTTCTAACCATCGTCATTCTGAGTGAGTGCGTTAGCACGAATCGAAGAATCTCTGTGCAACCTTGCCTGAGATCCTTCGGCTGCGCCTCAGGATGACGAAGAATACTTAAGCTGCTTTTTTCGCTTTAGCTTTTTTTTCGACAATACCGAAGATATCGCCTTCTTTCATGATGACGAGTTCTTCGCCGTCGATCTTCACTTCGGTGCCGGCCCATTTGCCGAACAGCACGATATCGCCGGGCTGGACTTCCAGCGGAATGATTTCATTGTCATCACCGCGCGCTCCCGCGCCGACAGCGATCACTTCACCCTGGATGGGTTTTTCCTTTGCCGTATCCGGGATGATGATGCCGCCTGCGGTTTTGTCATCTTCTTCGATACGACGGATCAATACACGATCATGTAAGGGACGAATGGTAGTCATATTGTTATCTCCAACTTTATGTATTAAACGTCTAACCGATTTACCATTGTTCGAATCATGATCGACCCGCTCCGTCATTCCCGCGTAAGCGGGAATCTTTCTGCCATATTGCACGAAGATCCCTGCCTTCGCAGGGATGACATACCGTGTAGTTGATTCGAACAATTTTAGAATGCTTAAAAGCCTTGGTTTCCCTCGGCTTTTGGCTCTCTGAGGCGCTATGTAGGGTGTGCGGGCGCGGCTGTCAAGGGATTAAGGGAAAAAAATGCTGTTATTTCATCAGTAAAGTGCCTAAACAGCATGAATGCCCGTATTACCGGAAAAAAATTGCCGTTTATGCCCGCGACTTGTGTCGTTCCGAGAGGAGAATCAGGCAATGTATCCGGCGTTTTACAATGGGGCGGTGCCGTCCTTCGGCAGATGGGAGTCGGAATTGCTGATTGTCGGTCTGGCGCCGGGGCTGAAGGGAGCGAATGCCACCGGTCGCCCGTTTACCGGCGATTATGCCGGCGATGTGCTGTATGAAAGTCTGCTCAAAGCCGGATTCGCACGTGGAAAGTATGAAAAACATGCCGATGACGGGCTGACGCTTGCGAATTGCCGGATTACCAATGCCGTGCGTTGCGTGCCGCAGGAAAACAAACCGGAAACATCGGAAATCAGACAATGTAACGATTTTCTGAAGGAAGAGATTACGGCGATGCCGAATCTCAGGGTGATGATCTCGCTGGGAGCGATCAGCCATAAGGCGGTGCTGATGGCGCTGGGGCTGAAACAGTCCGGCTACCGGTTTGCACACGGGGCAGAGCATGATTTCGGTCGCTACCTATTGCTCGATAGCTACCATTGTTCCCGCTATAACATCAATACGGGACGATTAACGCAGTCAATGTTTGACAGTATCATTTTTCGCGCTAAAGAAATCATAGGTGAACTGTAAGTTGTATGAAGTAGGGGGTGTCATGTTAAAGCTGTTTCTGCTGATTCTGCGTGTCGTATTGATTGCTGCGCCAGGATATAACCTCTATGAATTTGTCAGCCAGGGTGAAGGGGCCGGTCAGGGGCCGGAATGGTGGATTGCCAATGCCGGGTTTATTGTCTGGGCGCTTGGGCCTTACATCATCCTCTATTTTGCCAGCCATGCGGTATTTATTAATGGCGCACAGGTATTTCTGCTGATGGCTGGTGCCGGCGGGCTGGCCTATTTCTTCTTCACACCGGATATTTATGGCCTGTTCCTCGAACTGCCGATTTTCGAGGGAGATAATAAAGTCTACTTGCCGGTTATTCCTTACGCCTATTGTGTGGCCATTCTCGCGCTTGCTTCGCTGGCTAAAACACGGCGCAGGAAGGCGGGGCAGAAGTAGCGGGTATCGTCTACAAGTATTATCTGAGTAAGGTATGTAAGTATGTAAGGGAGGAAGGTTTGGTTTATGATAGGCCTTTAATACACATCTCTAAATATAAGGCTGCACACGACTGAATTATTTGACAGGTTGTATTCAGCAGTTGAAGGTGTGTCATTCAACAGACACCCGGGAAGAAGTCCAATTCGGTAATGCATTACACTACCATAGGCTGGCTTTCCGTCATCTATTTTGGTATCGATATTCCATGCTTCTTCTGGTGTAATGGCAGGCTCATAGGTTATGGTATCAGCAGATACGGTACCAAACCATATCACATTGTTATAAACACCCTCGAAATGCCATGTATCACCTGGATGTGAAGGATGAGGGTAATAAGCAATATTTCCAGTTGAAAAACCCGCGTTACTAATCTTGCTTCTGGGAGCGTTGTTGCCGATAACGCTATGCTCTACACCACCGGCTCCTGCGACCCCAGTATAGGAACCCTCAAGCAACCCTGCATTGGCTAGATGTTGCCAGAAACGGTGAATTTCGTGATCATTACCTGTTGGACCTGCATGATCGCTAATTTTACCATCACCATTGCCGTTACAAGTTTGCGTTCCTGTGCCCTGCGTTGCGTAGCAAGTAGCGGGCGTGGCATGCGCTTCCCCCCAAAAATCCGTCGCATTTGGCATATCCCCTGGCAGGGCGAAATATTTGTCGCGAAAGGTCATGACGGCAGTTTGGTAGGCCTGAAATTCCGTCACTACACTGCGCAACTCGGCATTGCGAATGAGGTTTTGTCCGGTGAGGATGCCGCCGGTGAGCAGGCCGAGGATGACGAGGACGATGGAAAGTTCGACCAACGAAAACCCAACCGTCGTCATCCTCGCGCTTGACGCGAGGATCTCTTTGCTATGTTCCGTAGATTCTCGGGTCAAGCCCGAGAATGACATCGCTTTTTTGACGAGGACGATACTTAATTCGACACGGTTGAACGTCCGTTCAGCAAGGGGAAGGTAAACTATGGCCTCTGCTTGCATGGGATATGCTCCGTTCATTCTATGTCAGTATATTATTGATAGCATGTTTTTGTAAAGAAAAGGTAAAGAAAGCGTTAAGCTTAAAACAAACCCTCCAGCCATTCCATGAAGCCACCACCGCTGCCGATGCCGCAGACGGGGGTAGAGTTCTTGCGCAGTTTGCACCAGCCGCCCTTGGGGTTCTGACAGGCGATGCCGTCAAGTTTCTGCTGGATGTCCTTCACTTGCAACACCTCGCTGAAACGACGGCAGATATGGCCGAGATTGTTTTTGAAGATGTCGTTGGGACGTAGCGAGCCTTTGGTGCCCAGATGCTGCCAGTGATAGACCTTGCCGCTTTCCTGATTTTCCATGACCCAGTAAAATGTCGGGCTGTAATATTCTAACTCTTCCTGCGTCATTTCTGTGAGCATGTCGGTGGAAAAGGCGCTGTTGCCGTCTTCATATTTTGTGACCGGCAGCACCATATTTTTCAGCGCTGCCTGACGCGCGGCCTCTTCCTGCGCACGTTTTCGCTGTTTTTCCTCTTCGCTGTCGAACATGAGCGAGAATAAATAGACAAGCAACAGCAGGGCGACGATGCCATAGGCATTTTTCCACAGCCGCATGAGCGGATAATGCATCATCGCATAGGTACGGATACCCAGATTCATCAATACGCGAAAGATCACCATGGATTATTTATAGCGCAACAAAGCCGATAAGTTGACGGATTTCTTTCATAATAGGCGCGCTGATGGCTTCGGCACGTTCGGTGCCATCTTTCAGGATGCTGTCCAGATGGGCCGGATCGTCACATAACTCGCGCATGGTAGCGGTGATCGGTGCAAGATGTTCGACCGCCGCATCGGCCAGGGTTTGTTTGAAGCCGGAGAAATTCATGCTTCCCACTTCGGCTTCGGCCTTTTTAAGCGATTGATCGGTCAGCGCGGCATAGATTTGCAGCAGATTGGAGGCTTCCGGACGGTTTTCGACATCATGGCTGATGCCAGGGGTCATATCCGATTTGGCTTTTTTGAATTTTTTGGCGATGGTGTCGGCATCGTCGGTCAGGTTGATACGTGAATAGTCCGACTCATCCGACTTGCTCATTTTGCGGGTGCCGTCGCGCAGGCTCATGATGCGTGCGGCGGCGTCCATGATAATCGGTTCGGGCAGCGGGAAAAACTCACAATCATAAGCACGGTTGAACGCGCCGGCAATGTCGCGTGCTAGTTCGATATGCTGCTTCTGATCTTCGCCGACTGGCACATGGGTGCCAAAATAAGCGAGGATATCGGCGGCTTGCAGGACGGGATAGCCATACAGTCCCAGCACGGCATTATCGCGTTTCTTACCGGCTTTCTCCTTGAACTGCGTCATGCGGTTAAGCCAGCCCAGCGGCGTATGGCAATTGAGAATCCATGCCAGTTCGGTATGCGCCTGTACGGCCGATTGCGGGAAGATGATTGAGCGTTTCGGGTCAATGCCGCAGGCGAGATAGGCGGCGGCAATTTCGCGCGTATTGGCGGCGAGTTCCTGTGGATCCTGTTTGACGGTAATTGCATGCAGATCAACGATGCAGAAGATACAGTCATGGCTTTGCTGCATCGTTACCCAGTTTTTAATCGCGCCGAGATAGTTGCCCAGATGCAGATTGCCAGTTGGCTGAATGCCGGAGAAGACGCGGTCTGTCGGGTGAGGAATCATAAAGAGCGGTTATAGGGGCTGATATCCCGAAAATCCAGCGTTAATCCCAACAATGGATATGTTGCGGTGCACAACGGCAACCTGCTGAGAAAACGATATATTTCACATCCAACTTCATGAAACTGTCATAATGTCCGCTGTGGTGTCGTGTTAGATTATAAAGACTGGAAAAGTGTGCAGTGTGTGACGTTTTTATATGAACGAAAAAGAAAAAGATAATACAGAACAGGTGGATAACAAAGAGGTGGTGCCACAGGCCGAGACAGTGAAAGCACGTGCACCTAGCCAGTTTTCCGTTTCATTAGGGAAATGGATTCATAAACACAAGGATTTGCCCGATAGTTTTCCCGGTTATACGGGATATCAATATGCGCGATCGGTTGCGGCGGGTGTACCTTACGGTATCTCCATGGCGGCAACCTGGCTGGGTATGAGCAAACTGGCAAAAGCAGGTGAAGCGATCGCCAAAGCCGGAGAGGCAGCGGGCAGTCCGTTGAAGGCGGGTATCGGTACGCATATCCATAAGTTTGCCAGCTTCAGACCGGTGGTTGCCTCGGCCATGATCGGCACCAGCTTCACCTTGTATCGCGGTACGAGTAAATTGGGCAAATGGACGAAACAGCATCTGTTCGACAAGAATGACAGCGAAGAACAAACCATCGAGAAACTACAGCATTACCCGACTGATCTAAAAAATAAATTTCGCGAAGTCTCACCGGCGGAATGGAGCTCTACGCCGGTAGCAGCTGTGGTACTTGGGTTTATGACTTCGGCTTTTGATCCTTCCAAGGTGCCGGCGGAGTTAAAATGGACCAGTGCTAATTTTCACAAGGCCAGACAGGAGGGGCGTGCTCTGACACTGTTGAGAGATGTGATTCTGCACTCCGAAGCGAAGTTCCTGCCGCATGCAGCGATCAACACTATCGCCTACAGCCTGTTTTTTGAACTGGGAGACCGGCTCTATAAAGACAAACAGATTGAACGAGGCATCTGGACGAATGATCCGAACAGTCTGGGTGGGAAGGGTAGCGCATACCCGTCAGTGCAAAAGGAAAAGCAGGAAAAGGAAGACCATCAGCCCGATCACCATGGCGCGGTGGATAAGCCGACGGAAATCGATAAGACATATGGTTTTTTTACCAATGAACCTAGCATCGGACGGTTTATGTTTCGCCGTGTCTTCCCGACGGCGCTGAGTATTTCCGCCTATACAGCATTTAAATTTCGCCATGCCTATATGTTGTTGGGCGACTTTCCCGAATTGGGAAAGGATGGCAAGCCTGCATTGAAAACCATCAGGGATGTGCCGAAAAGTGCCTGGCGGGAAGGGGCAGCGGTCACACTCTTCTTCCTGATTCCGTGGATTACCGAGCCCTGGACGAAATTCTATGATAATTTCTTTGAAAAACTGGAGAAGAAAGCCAGGGGCGAGCCGTTGGATAATGACATACCCGCAACGCCGGCGACCAAGGAGCAGATAGAAAAAAACAACGAAAAACTACTTGATCAACTCAAAGATAAAGATCGAGCGATTGCTTGACAAATCGCTTGAAAAAACTCTGTGATGCAGGATAGTGCATGCCATGTATTCTATCTGTGGCAGTTACTCTTCTACCCGTCTGCGGCGCACACGCGTGTCTGACTGGTCGCGGCGGCTGGTGAGCGAGCACAGCCTGTCAGTCGATGATCTGATCTGGCCGTTATTTGTCATGGAAGGAGAGAAGGAACGCCAGTTGATTGATGCGATGCCGGGTGTCGAGCGGTTGAGCGTTGATCTCATCATCAAAGAAGTCAGGGAAGCGGCGGAGTTGGGCATTCCGGCCATTGCGCTGTTTCCGGTGACACCGCCGGACAAAAAAGATGAACAGGGAAGTGAAGCGCTGAATCCGGATAATCTGATCTGCCGGACGGTCAAGGCAGTCAAGGATGCGGTGCCGGAAATCGGCATTATCTGCGATGTCGCGCTCGATCCTTATACCTCACACGGCCAGGACGGGCTGGTTAAGGATGGGGTGGTGCTCAATGACGAAACGGTGGAGATATTGGTCAAACAGGCCACCCTTCAGGCCGAAGCCGGATGCGATATTATTGCGCCGTCCGATATGATGGACGGACGAGTCGCTGCCATTCGCAAAGGGTTAGATGAAATCGGGTTTCAGCAGGTGCAGATTCTTTCCTATGCGGCCAAATACGCCTCGGCCTTTTACGGGCCGTTTCGCAAGGCAGTGGGTTCCGCATCCGCTCTGGGGGGAGCTGATAAGCGAAGCTATCAGATGGATCCGGCGAATCGGAAAGAGGCGTTACGCGAAGTGGCGCTCGATATCGAAGAAGGCGCCGATATGGTGATGGTCAAGCCCGGCATGCCCTATCTCGATGTGATCCGTGATATCAACGGGCAATGTGCCGTTCCGGTCTTCGCCTATCAGGTCAGCGGCGAATATAGCATGATTACCCATGCCGCTGCTGCAGGAGCGCTGGATGAGGGCGCTTGTATGTTGGAAAGTCTGCTTGCCTTCAAGCGTGCAGGGGCGTCGGCCATTCTCACCTATTTTGCCAAACAGGCCGCACAGCTCCTTTCCTGAATGCTTACACCGCTTAATCAGTGGTCTCACGGTAACGTTCGACCGTCAGACCGCCATTGATGATCAGTTCTTTGGCGTGCAATACCTTCTCCACCAGTTCGGCGGAGAGCAATTCCTTGTTATGATTGTCCACGGCGAAGTCAAAGGCGTGTTCCGCCAACCCGACCGAACGGAGACCGCTGTGCCAGTCGCCGGCATGGGTGGTTTTCAATACGTTATAGACTGCCATATCGACGCGTTTGACCATAGAGGTCAACACATAGCCGGGGTAAAGGCCGTTCTGGTTGGTATCGACACCGATCGCATAGCGTTTGTGGCGTGCGGTTTCGCCCAGCGCGCCGAGGCTGGAAGCGCCGGCCGCAGCAAACACCACATCTACATCCGATTCTTCTATCTGGCGTCTGGCCAGCTTTGCGGCAACTCCCGGGCTTTCCCAGGCGCTCATATCGCTGCCGACCATATCGACGATTACCTCAATATCGGGATTGGTATATTCTGCCCCCTGAGTATAACCGTAGCCGAAATTGCGGATATGCGGCACATCCATGCCGCCGATAAAGCCGATTTTGCCGGTCTTGCTGCCGGCGCCAGCGATCATGCCCACGAGAAACGCGCCTTCATGATCACTGAAGGTCACGGACTGGATATTCTCCAGCCGTGGTGGCACCAGCCCGTCGATAACTACGAATTTGGTGTTGGGAAAGGGCTCGGCTACCGCGAGAACGGGTGGGACATACTGGTGGCCCACCGTGATGATCGGCGAATAACCAGCCGATGCCAGCGATTTAAGCGTAGAGGCGACATCCTCGCCGGTCTCAATACGGATTTCATTGCATTCGATCCCCAGCCTGGCGTTGGCTTCACGTACGCCGGTGCGGGCCATTTCGATAAAGGCATTCCTCTCGTCCCCGCTTTCCCACTGCGAAATCAGTACGGGACGAAAGGACTTTTCGGCCTCCTGTTTCTTAAACAGGGACTGACTTTCCAGCGCCATCAAGGCAAACGGCATGACACAGGCGAGTATGGCCGATAACAGTAGTGTTCGCATCATATATTATCCAATCGTTGCGCTTATCATAGAAAGAAACCATAGTGGTGCAATAGATAGTATCGTCACATTCTACTATGGCTTGCTGCAAACAGCGGGTTTCTGCGCTTCCGCTACATGTACGTTTGAGTACACTGCGTTGCGGTTCTCATAACCCACTGTTTTTACTATGCCCTAGCGAATGTGACGATGCTATCTAACATAAAGGCGCGCAGGGAGAGAAGGATGACATATCAATATGATGACCACTTAAAGGCGTTGTGCGGCTGGTTGAAGCAGGAAGGGTATGTGGCCTTTCTACAGCCGGTGAATGATGCGTTTCAGGGCGAGTATACGCCCGCTTATGCACAGCGGCTGCCGTGGATCAGCGGCTTTGGCGGATCGGCGGGGACGGGCGTTTTTCTGGCCGAAGCGGTAGACGGCAAACCGGCGGCGCTGTTTGTCGACGGGCGTTATACGATTCAGGCGGCGCAGGAAGTAAATAAAGCGCAGTATCATCTGATCAACAGTGCCGATACCACACCGCAGCAATGGTTAGCCGAACATTTGCCCGAAGGCGCGAGAGTAGCCTATGACCCGTGGCTGCACACCATGGCGCAGGTTAAACGGATGAAGGCGGTGTTGGAGCCTCAGGGGATTGCACTGGCTGCCGTGACCACGAATCCGATTGATGGCGTGTGGGACGATCAACCATCACCACCGGCAGAACCGATCATACCGCAGCTTCTGGAGTATTCGGGGATATCGAGTGAGGAGAAGATTGCGCAGGTGGTCTCGGGCATGAAAGAGAAGGAAGCCGACGCGGTCATACTAACCCTGCCGGACGGGGTTAACTGGCTGCTGAATATCCGCGGGAGCGACATTCCTTATAATCCGTTATTGTTATGCTATGCTGTTATCGACATACAAGCGAAGGTCACCCTGTTCATGCAGGAACGGCAGGTTGCGGATGGCCTGTTTAATGAGAGTATTTCTATAAAAGATATCAATAATATAGAGAAAGAACTTAATCTTATACTTAAAGATTGTGATGGTGTGATGTGCGATTCGTCCTGCAGTGCGGAGGCATTTCACCGGCTGATCGAAGAGGCAGGGTGCCGTCTTATCGAAGCGGCTGACCCGACCCTGCGTTTGAAGGCAGTGAAAAATGCAGTGGAAATAGATGGCATGCGACGCGCACATCAGCGCGATGGCAGGGCACTGACACAATTTCTCGCATGGTTGGAAGATGCATTATCGGAGGGAGATATCACCGAAATATCGGCGGCAGACAAACTGGAAGAATGTCGCAGGAAGATGGGAGGCAGATTGTATCGCGGACCGAGCTTTGCAACCATCTCCGGCAGCGGCCCGAATGGCGCCATTGTCCATTACCGGGTGAGTGAGGCGAGCAATCGTATCATTGGGGATAGTGAACTCTATCTGGTCGATTCTGGCGGGCAGTATCTCGACGGTACGACCGATGTCACGCGCACGGTGGTGAACGGGACGCCGACGGATGAGATGAAAGACCGCTTCACGCGGGTGCTTAAAGGCCATATCGCTATTGCGACAGCAAAATTCCCCGAGGGCACGACGGGTAGTCAGCTTGATGTGCTGGCGCGGCAGTATCTGTGGCAGGACGGTGTCGATTACGATCACGGTACCGGCCATGGGGTCGGCGCCTTTCTCTGTGTGCATGAAGGGCCGCAACGTATTTCCAAGCGCGGTGGTGATGTGCCGCTGGAAGCGGGGATGATCCTGTCGAACGAGCCGGGCTATTACAAGGACGGCGACTACGGCATCCGCATTGAAAATCTGGTGCTGGTGGTGGAGGCCGGAAAGACAGAAAAAAGACAGTCGCTTCTGGGATTTGAGACGCTGACGCTCGCGCCGATAGATGAACGATTGATTCTGTGGGAGATGTTGAGCGAAGATGAAAAAGCGTGGCTTGACGCGTATCAGGCACGTGTTGCCGACGCTATGAACACCGCCTAACTCTTCTTCACGTAATCGGCCATGACTTTCTTGGTGCCGGCATGTTTGAAGGCGATGGTCAGGTGATCGCCCTCGATCTTGAGAATGACGCCGTTGCCGAATTTCTGATGAAAGACAGAGGTGCCCTTACGGAACCCGTCATCGCGAGTGAGGGCTTTGCCCGAACGCGGCGATCCAGAATAATCGGCCTGGATTGCTTCGTCACAGCCTTTGGCTGTTCCTCGCAATGACATATTCATCATCCCGTCAATTTCCTTCTGATACAGCTCCGGCCCGCTGGCGCGCTGGCTATAGACGCCGCCCTCCATGATCTCGATATGCTCTTCGGGCAGCTCCTGCAAAAAGCGCGAGGGGATCGAGGATTGCCATTGATTATAAATGCGGCGGTTGGCGGCATGGGTAATGATGCAGTGGCGCCGTGCGCGGGTGATGCCAACATAGGCGAGACGGCGTTCCTCCTCCAGTCCCTTGGTGCCATGCTCATCCATGGTGCGTTGCGAGGGGAACAGCCCTTCCTCCCAGCCGGTGAGAAAAACGATATCAAACTCCAGCCCTTTGGCGGCATGCAGCGACATGATATTGACCATCTCGTCGGTGCGTCCTTCTCCTTCGGTGTTTTCCATCACCAGCCCGATATGTTCGAGAAACTGAGTGAGGTCCTCGAATTCGCCCAGCGCGCGAATGAGTTCTTTCAGGTTTTCGACGCGTCCCGGTGCGTCGGGTGATTTATCCTGCTGCCACATGGCGCGGTATCCCGATTCATCGAGCACCAGATCGGCAAGTTCCGGCAGTGGCGTGGCGTCCTGCAGGCTGCGCCAGCGGGTGAAATCATCGAGCAGCTTTTTGAGCGTCGCGGCGGTTTTGCCTTTCAGTCCGTTTTCTTCCAGCAACAGGCCGATGGCATGTGTCAGCGAGCAATTCGCATCGCGTGCCTTACCGTGCAACGCTTCCATCGTCGCCTTGCCGATACCGCGTTTGGGGGTGTTGATGATGCGCTCAAAGGCGAGATCGTCATTCGGCTGTGAGATCACGCGCAGATAGGCCACGGCATCGCGGATTTCCATACGTTCGTAAAAGCGCAGGCCGCCGATGACGCGGTAAGGGACGCCGAGCGTGATGAACCGTTCCTCGAACGCACGGGTCTGATAGCCGGCACGCACCAGAATTGCCATCTCCTTCAGCACAAACCCGTCACGCTGGAAGGCTTCAACTTCCTCGCCGACAAAGCGCGCTTCCTCCTGATCGTCCCACACCGATCGGATGCGGATCGGATCATGATGCGCATCTGCTTCGGTCCACAGTGTTTTGCCGAGTCGGCTTTTGTTAAAAGCAATCAGATAGGAAGCCGAGGCGAGAATGGGAGAGGTCGAGCGGTAATTACGCTCCAGGCGGATCGTCCGAGCCCCCGGAAAATCTTTCTCAAAGCGCAGGATATTGCCGACCTCGGCGCCGCGCCAGCCATAGATCGACTGATCGTCATCGCCCACACAGCAGATATTCTTATGCTCCAGCGCCAGCATGCGCAGCCACAGATATTGCGCGACATTGGTGTCCTGATATTCATCCACCAGAATATATTTGAAGCGATGGACATATTCGCTCAGAATATGCGGATGCTCCTGAAACAGCGTGATGCAATGCAGTAGCAGGTCGCCGAAATCCATACTGTTGGCGGTCTTCAGTCGCTGTTGGTAGACCGGATAGATTTTCGCGGCCATGGCGCCGGCGCCTGAGTCCTCCACATGGTTCTGGCCGATTTTCTCCGGTGTCAGCGCCTTGTCCTTCCAGCTTTGGATGATATGCAGAATCACCTTGCCGGGGTGTTTGGCGTTGTCGATATTCTGCTCGGCCATGATCTGCTTGACCAGCCGGTGCTGATCGTCGGTATCGAGAATGACGAACTGGTTGGTAAAGCCGAGCAGTTCGGCATGGCGGCGCAGCATTTTCGCGCCGATCGAATGAAAGGTACCGAGCCAGACGCCCGAGCTGGCTCCGGCTGTTCCATCGTCTGGATAACCGACAAGCTGTTCGACCCGTTCACGCATCTCCTGCGCGGCCTTGTTGGTAAAGGTCACTGCCAGAATCTGGCCGGGAAAGGCTTTTTTCATCATCAGGATATGGGCGATACGCGTGGTCAGCACGCGGGTTTTGCCGGTACCGGCACCGGCGAGTACCAGCAGTGGCCCGTCGATATGTTCTACGGCCTCGCGCTGTTCGGGATTCAGCGCTTCCAGATAGGGTGGCATGCCCGGTGGTGCATCTGCTGTATTGGCAAGTGTCATGTTGGTAATCATATCATCCTTTTCAATTCGTCATTCCCCGCATTTTTTCAGGAGAAAAAATGATAGGGGAATCCAGGAAAGAAAAAGTCAGTAGACTTTTTCTGACTCCAACAGTCTACTGACTGTTGGAGTATGGATCCCCGGGTCGATTTGCCTGCTTGCAAATCGCCCGAGGATGACCAATGATTAGCATAGGAGAAACCATTCAATGCACAAGACTCCGCCTGTCACTATCCACAAAGCGATCACCGAGGATGCCGGGGCGATGGCTAAGCTGGCGAAAGAACTGGCCGATTATGAAGGTGAGGCCACGCGGTGCGATGCCCAGGCAATGGCAGATTGTTTATCGCAGGAGCATGTACCGCAGATGCATGCCTGTGTCGCAAAAACGGATGGCGGGGATATTGTCGGTTTTGTGATGGGCTATGTCGGCTATGATCTGTCGTCGAACAGCAGGGGGCTGCACTTGAACGATATTGTCGTAACGACGGCGCATCGCAGGCAGGGCATCGGCCAGGCATTGATGGCGCATCTGGTGGAAGAGGTGTTAGACAATAAGGGGGAATGGATTTCCCTGACGGTGTTAAAGCATAATCAGGCAGCACAGGCATTTTACCGGACACTTGGCTTTACCTGTGTCGATGTTGATTTTTATGCCGCAGGCAAAGATTGTTTGCATAAAATACGCGAAAAGTGAAAACCCGGCGTTGCGGTATGGGAAGAAATTGGTTAATAATGACTAGCATGGGAGTGTTTCGAATACTAACCGTCAGTCGATTATTATAATACGCTATGAGACTATTCACTTTTGCACTGAGTGTTGCCGTATTTTCCTGTTTGTTCTTTTATGCAGACGATGGCTGGGCCAAACTGTCGCACATTAGCTATAAAAACCCGAAATATGCCGCGCTGGTCATGGATGTCGATACGGGAGAGGTGCTGTTTGCCCGCAGTGCTGATAAGATTCGCCATCCGGCTTCACTAACCAAGATGATGACGCTGTATCTGTTGTTCGAAGCGTTGGAAGAAGGCGAAGTAAAACTCTATGGCCGCATGAAAGCGTCGGACTATGCGGCATCCCAGCCGCAAACCAATATCGGCCTGAAAAAAGGCGATACGATTGCCGTGCATGATGCGATCAAGGCGATGGTGGTGCGCTCGGCCAATGATGTGGCGGTGGTGATCGCCGAACATCTGGCGGGAACGGAGAAGAAATTTGCCAATCAGATGAATGCTAAAGCGGCAGAGCTGGGCATGCACAGCACGAAGTTTACAAATCCGCACGGTCTGCCGGACAGGAAACAGGTGACCACGGCACGTGATATGGCTAAACTGGGCATTGCGTTGCGCCGGAATTTCAAGGATTATTATCATTATTTCAAAACCACCAAGTTTACCTGGCGGGGCAAGGAATATAAATCACATAATAAAGTGCTGACCGATTATGACGGGGTGGACGGTATAAAAACCGGCTATATTCGCATGTCGGGCTTTAATCTGGTGACCTCAGCCATGCGCAATGATTATCATCTAATGGCGGTGGTGATGGGCGGAAAAAGCGCCCGTCAGCGTGACGGACATATGGAAGCGGTGCTCAGTAAAACCTTTACCCGCCTGGCGGAACGTGGAGATAGGGTACGGCTTTATGCGCATAATGCACCCAAACCGAAGCTGAAACCGACATTCGAGATATCGGTGAGAGATAAAGAGGTGGAAACTGCCGCGTTGTCTGCGAAAGAGGCATTTAGTTTTGGCGGAAAGAAAGAGGAAGGCTCTATTTTCGAGGTCGTAGGGAAAGGAACCGTCACAGCGGCGAAGCTGCCGGCAACGTTACCGGAAAAGCATACGCTAGGCTATCAGCTTTATAAATTGAACATATCAGAAGAAAAACCAAGTGGTTGGGGGATTCAGGTCGGCGCCTTTACCGAGGAGAAAAAAGCCCTGGTAGCGGCCAGCAATGCGGTGGAAATCGCCAACCGCTATCTGAAAGATGCGATGGTCAGTGTGACGGATAAGGACAGCCCGACCCGCACGATTCACCGTGCCAGATTCGCTAACCTCACGGAATATCAGGCAAAACAGGCCTGTGAGACGCTCATTTCCAATAATGCCCCTTGTTTTGTGTTCAAAGCCTCAGATCAGCGAAATTTGTAGGTTTTTCAAGTCGTAAAGCTGTCATTGCGAGCATTTCCACAGGAAATGCGCGGCAATCCAGTCTTTACGTTCTGGATTGCTTCGTCGCTACACTCCTCGCAATGACGGGTGATAGACGGTGTTTTTAACAAAAAACCCAAAGAAATCCTTAACCTTTAACTAATTGTTAACCTTTTTGTCACATAATCTTAATATAAGCTTTTGGACAAATTTGTTATAATTTTCATGTGTGAAAAGTGAGAGTGAAGGAAGAAAAATATGTCGATAACACATTTAGCAGATCAACAGACATACGACGTAGGTAGTACGGCGCATGTTTTGGATGATAAATTTGCCACATTTATTGCCGCGCAAATTGCTCAGGGGCAGACACCGTTAACTGAGGCGAGCAGACCATTACCGGATGACAGGGGTATGGATCCGAGAGATGTGGTGACAGATGTTGCCATTGGCGGAAGAGAAAAAACCACAGAATTTGTCGGTAAAACGTTTAATGAACGTGCAACGGATGTTGCACAGGCAGCAGAAGAGGCAGCGTTTGGTGTTCATGGACCGGATGGTCAACAAATGGCAAATATCTTCGATGTAGGTGAGGATGCGCAAACGCCTGGTGAAGCTCAACAGCGAGAAGCCCGAATCGATGCTGCGATAGACTACCAGGATGCACGGGAAAGGGGCTTTGAATCACAGTGCCATGCCGCTGCGTGTGGGGTCGATAGAGCTGAGTTGGGGAGTTTCGCCGCTCCAAACTTTGACGTTGCCATGCAGCAGCAACAAGATGTGGGCCGTGGTATGGCTTAACAGTCAATAGAGTAAGAAAACGACAAAAGGGCGCTTCTTCAGGCGCCCTTTTTTATAACGTCATTCCGTGGAGCCTTTCAGGAGAATTACCGTGCTGCAAGCATGTTCAACATAGCCGGTCTGCTGACCGGCTTAAGAAATATTACTCTTGTGGAGAGATGGACCCCGGCTTGCGGTGTCTCCTGACACCTTGCCGGGGTGACAATGTAAGTTAAGCCTTCTAAAACGGACTGACGGCTTCGATCACCTGCTGGCCCCAGCGGGGTTGCTGGACATCGGTCAACTGGCCGCGGCCGCCGTAATTGATGCGCGCCATGGCGATTTTTGAGGAATCGATCGTATTATCAGCATCGATATCTTCCGGACGGATAACGCCGGAGACGGTGATTTCGCGCAGTTCAAAATTCACGCGGATTTCCTGTGTCCCGTCGATCACAAAATTGCCGTTAGGCAGCACCTGAACAATCGCCGCGGCGACCTGGGTGGTGATTTTTTCTTCACGCTCGATCTCGCCGGTGCCCTCGGAGGTCGAGGTGGTGGCGAGCCCGAATAAATCCTCATCGCGGTTGCCGGGGATGATTTTGCCGCGCAGGCTGCCGAACAGCGACGGCACTTCGACATCTTCCGCCGAGGTACGCTCACGCAGGGTTTCATTATCGACTTCGGCCTTGTCGTTAATCTCGATCATCACCCGCAGAATATCGCCGACCTTGCTGGCGCGCTGATCACGGAAGAAGGCGCGGGCACCCGGCTGCCAAAGTGAATTAGCATATTGCGTCGCTGGTGGCTCGGGGTTGGGCAGCGGCCAGCTCAGCGGCTGATAGGATCGCTGCACATGTGGATTTTCTACCTTGGTCATGGAAGGAGGCTTTCCGATATTTTCGACTTTCTCCGCGATGCCGGAACAGGCGCCAAGCATTAACAAGACAGCGATATGGATCGTAAACGGTTTCATGGATTACTCCCTTATCTGCCCGGCCTTGCTGACTTCCACGCGGTTTGGGCCGGTCACTACCGCTTGTACGATCACGCCGCTATCGAGATTCTTCACGCGGATCAGGCGGCCGATCGCTCCGTCTTCCTGGGCTTCGCCCATAGTACGGATATCCATATTGTGGACGTTATAGACCATCTGGACGAGATCGCCGCGATAGAGCACGATGGGTGCCTGCAGCTCGCTGACACGAATGGGCCGGCCCGGAGAAATCACGCGGCGCGGCGACTTACCAACCAACTCTTCCGCACTCATCACGGTATCTTCGCGCAGACGCTTTTCCGTAAAAGCGACCCATTCGATATCATGCTCTGAAATGGTATCCTTGCTGTGCAGGCGATCGACCAGCACGGGGACCGTCACTAATTCATCATAGCGACCGGCCATGGACATATGATGCAGCATGCTATCCTTATGGTAGAAGGAAAATTCACCATGCCAGCGGCGTGCACGGGCATCATAGTCAATTTCGTCGATATAAATGGCGACGGGTTTATCATAGCTAAACAATATGGAAGGTAATTTGCCGGTCAGCTCGACTTCGACGGCTTCTCCGGCTCCTTCTTCTATCAGATAATCTTTCACGCTGTCCTCGATATCCTTAGTGGTTATACGATATCCTGAAGGAGACTGTGCCATAACGGAAGCGCTGGCCAGACACCAGATGACGAGTGATAGAATCCATCTCATATGCTCCCTTATGCGTTATTTCTCAGGCTCCCTCAAGCCCCAATTAGGCCTAAGCCTTTTTTGTTTATGCCGCCTGGTTGAGTGATTGCAGCATCTCATCGGATGCGGTCACTACTTTTGAATTCATCTCATAGGCGCGCTGGGCGATGATGAGATTGGTTAACTCCGTGACCGGATTCACATTCGATCCTTCCAGAAATCCCTGGATAATGGTGCCTAACCCATCCTGACCTGCGATGCCGAGAATCGGATCACCGGAGGCCGGTGTTTCGAGATATAAATTATCCCCAATGGCTTCCAGACCCGATGGATTGATAAAGGTGACCAGTTCCAACTGTCCGAGATTCGACGGGTCGATCTGGCCTGGAATCATGACTTCGACTTCGCCGGAAGTGTTGATCGACAGGCTGGTGGCATCGTCCGGCACGGTGATGGCCGGTTCGATGATATAGCCGTCGATGGTGACGATTTCTCCGTCAGGGCTGAGCTTGAATGATCCGTCACGCGTATAGGCGATGGTACCGTCCGGTAGTTCGACCTGTACGAAGCCCTTGCCCTGAATGGCGATATCCAGTGCGCCGTCGGTGCTTTGCAGTGTTCCCTGGCGGAACTCACGATAGACCGCACCGGTTTTTGCCCCGAGTCCCAACTGGACGCCGGCAGGTACAATCGTACCCACATCGGATGAGTTGGTACCCACCCGCCGCAGATTCTGGTAAATTAGATCCTGAAATTCCGCACGCTGCGCCTTATACCCCGTCGTGGTCTGGTTGGCGAGGTTCTGCGAAATCACATTAACATTCGTCTGCTGAGCAAACATGCCGGTGGCGGCAATATCCAGTGAACGCATCATGACTTAATCTCCCTTCATTTATCCTTTACTGTTTCCTATTGACTCTGTGCATAAACATTCGATGTTTTACGCTGCAGGTCATAAATAACCTCAATGAATTTGGCGGTATTGTTCGCGGCTCGCGACAATTTCGTTGTCTTGACCAACTCTTCAATCGCATTGACGTTCGAGGTCTCCAACACGCCCTGCATCATGCGTGAGTTTAATGCTTCCAGTGGTTGCTCCTCGGTTTTATAGAGCTGGCTGGACAGGCGTTCCATGCGCTGCTCGTCATCGAATTCGACCATGCCGAGCGTGCCGCGCTCTTCAATTTCACCGGCAGGCGTGGTGACGGTAATGTCTCCCAGTTCGCCGATTTTAATGTCCTTATCGGTTTCCTCGATGACGATGCGCTGGCCGTTATTATCGAGCACCGGATATCCGTCGAGTGTCATAATGGTGCCATCGGCGCCCTTGGTGAAATTGCCTGCTTTGGTATAGCGTTCACCCAGAGCTGTTTCGATCACGAAATAGCCCGGGCCATTAATCGCCATATCCAGCGGGTTATCGGTATGTTTCAGCGGGCCGTCCTTAGTGATGCGATAGGTGGCGATGTCCTGACTGAAGGCCAGTTTCTGGCGGCTGCCCTCATTCACCAGATATTTGGTGAACATCATACGCTCCATATTATAGCCCAGCGTATTGGCATTGGCGATGTTATTGGCTGTTACCTCCATATTGCGAAACTGGTTCGTTTGTCGTGACAATGCGACGTATATACTGTTATCCATTGTTATACTCCTTGACCTGCCCCGGATATGTGCAGGTTTTGTGCCATATTCATAATGGTTTGTTTTTCATGATATTACGCGTTTCGTGACCGCAATGCGGCAGGGTGGTAAGAAAAGCGGGAAGAATCAGGCTAGGAAAAATTTACTCGTTGCAGAGCATC
Organism: Rickettsiales bacterium; assembly: GCA_028281385.1. Taxonomy (GTDB): domain Bacteria; phylum Pseudomonadota; class Alphaproteobacteria; order Rickettsiales; family UBA3002; genus JANQJY01. Next base: position 19,011 of record JANQJY010000048.1, read on the forward strand.
AGTGCGACAGTTATATACAACGTATAGTAATGAACGTAACCAAACAGGGGCACGGAGTATGGCTGACGATGATGTGGATGATGTAGAGGAAGGCGAAGAGGAAGAGGGGAAGTCCGTCGGTGGAAAACGGCTGATCCTGATTATTGTCATATTGCTGCTGCTTATCGGCGGTGGCATCACCGGTGCCTATTTTGCAGGTGTCTTTGGCGGGGAGGATACGGCGCTGGATGTGCCGAGCGAAGGCGAGCATGATGACGGCCATGCGGGCGACAAAGACAAGGAGAATGAAGAAGCGGGTGCCATGCCGGTCTATTATGAGCTGCCAGAGTTTCTGGTGAATCTCAGCACGACGGGCAACAAGGTCAGTTTTTTGAAAATGCGTGTGACACTGGAACTGACCGCACAGGAAGATGTCATCAAAATTGACGCGCATAAACCTAAAATACAAAATGCATTCAATACGTATCTGCGGGAGTTGAGAGCCTCTGATCTGTCAGGCTCGGCGGGGATGTACCGTCTGCGTGAAGAGTTGTTGACGCGTCTTAATAAAGCCGTGCATCCGGTGATGGTTAAGGATATACTTTTCAGTGAGATTATAGTACAGTAGCTTGAAGAATTCATGTTACGCACAGAGATGAATCAATGAGCGAAGAAGAAAATCAGGAAGTCGATGACGAAGCCGCCGCTGCCGAATGGGAAGCGATGATGGACGCCGAGGGCGAAGGCAAAGAAGGCGAGGCGGGTGATGCAGGCGACGGTGAGATGACGGATGAAGAGGGCCGCGTCTTAAATCAGGATGAGATTGATCTTCTGCTCGGATTCGACAGCAATGTAGAGGATGACGGTAACAATACCGGCATCAAGGCGATTCTCGACAAGTCGATGATGGCGTATGAGAAGTTGCCAATGCTCGAAGTGGTATTCGATCGCATGGTGCGTATGCTGTCTTCTTCATTGCGTAATTTCACCTCCGATAATGTCGATGTCAGCATTGAATCGATGACGTCGTTGCGTTTTGAGGAATATCTCAATTCGATTCCGCTGCCAGCATTGCTGGTGGTATTCCGTGCGGCGGAGTGGGAGAATTTCGGCCTAGTCACGGTTGACAGTGCGCAGATCTATTCGACGGTGGATGTGTTGCTCGGCGGCCGCCGCTCCACGCGACCGATCCGCATCGAAGGCCGTCCCTATACGACGATTGAGCAGGATATCGTCAAGCGTATGGTTGATATTGTGCTCGGTGATATGAGTTCGGCGTTTGATCCGTTAAGTCCTGTCAGTTTCCAGTTTGACCGGCTGGAGAATAATCCGCGCTTTGCCACCATCGCGCGTCCGAACAGTGCGGCGCTGTTGGTGCGGCTGCGGGTGGATATGGATGAGCGCGGCGGGATGATCGAAATCCTGTTCCCGCATCAGACGCTGGAGCCGATTCGTGATCTGCTGCTGCAGATGTTCATGGGCGAAAAATTCGGACAGGATTCGGTGTGGGAACGCCATTTAGGCAAGGAAGTGCAGCAGACGCATGTCGATCTGGAAGTGATATTGGATGAACGCAAAATCTCACTCGGAGAGGTGGTTGATTTAAAGGTTGGCAGCACCATCATGCTGAATTGCAGACCAGATGACATAGTCAAGGTAAAGTCAGGAGGAATCGCGTTAACAGACGGCAAAATTGGCCGGGTAGGGGATACCATTGCAGTGTCTTTGGTTGACGATATTAAACGTTCAAAGGAAGTAGCATAACATGGCAGAAGCAGTATTGGCACTGGTAATAGACGGCACAATGGCGCTGTTGCTGGTCATTACGATCGGGTATTGTTGGAAACTCAATAAGCGAATCCGTATCCTGCAGGACAGTAAAAGTGAATTGGCGGACATTATCCGTCAGTTTGACGAATCGACTACGCGTGCATCGCACAGCATTAACGAGATTTATGAGGCGAGTCAGCGCATTGCCGACAATATTCAGCATAAGCTGGATAAGGCGAATTACCTGGCGGATGATCTGCAGTTTATGATCGAGAAAGGCTCGAAAGTAGCGGATAAGATGGAAGGAGGGCTGGCGACGGCACGCGGTAAGAGCGCGTCGTCTGAAAGTGAAACCTCTTCTTTGCCGAAAATGACGAAAGAGCGCGTATTGGCCAGCGAAGATGATAGCGGATCAACCGTTAAGCCGGCGCGGACGAAACGGCCGGTGAAGGGTGAGCGTAAAAAAGCGTCTCTGAGTTCGCTGGAATCGATGTTGAGTAAAGCATCTGGCAAAAAAGTTGCAGAGGAACCGGTAGCGGAGGAACCGCGCCGTCGTGGGGGAGGACGAGTGCGCTCCAAGGCGGAACGGGAATTATTCGAAGCATTAAAGGCAAGCAGTAACGAAGCATGAGCACCAATAATCTGAAAAGAGACTTTGCCGCCTCGAAGGCGAAGTTGCGCGCGTTGAAGCGTGAATCGGTACGTCCCTCCCGATTCCGGCTGTTGCCGTTGACGATGATCATGGCGACCTTGATGTTGAGCGTGAAAGTCAATGATATCTATGTCGGTTCGCTGAAAGTGCGTGAGATTATTGAATTTCGTAAAGCCTATGCGGAAGAGGCAGCGGCGGAAAATGAGGAGGATGCACAGGAAGAAGCTGAAGCAGAAGAAGGAAAAGGACCTGAAGATATTGAAATGGCCAGCCTTGAGGAAGAGCCGATGCCCGAGGCAGGTGGTGAACCGCGCCGTGAATTCAGCCAGGTCGAGCTGGATATTCTGCAAAGCCTTGCCCAGCGTCGTGAAGAGCTGGAAGATCGTGATAACGAACTTGATTTGAAGGAAAAGCTGCTGGAAGCGACCGAACTGCGCATCAATGACAAGCTGGATGAGATGAAGCGGCTGGAAGAGGAGGTCTCGCTCCTGCTGGAAGATTACAATAAGCAGGAACAGTCGCAGATTAAAAGTCTGGTGAAGATTTATGAGAATATGAAACCGAAAGACGCCGCGCAAATTTTCAATGAATTGGATATGCCGATTCTGCTGGAAGTGATCGATCAGATGTCCGAGCGCAAGGCGGCGCCGATTCTGGCGCAGATGAGCCCGATCAAGGCCAAGGAGGTCACGGCCGATCTGGCGGAAATGCGCAAGCTCAACCCGGTTCCGCGTTCGCTTGACGGTACCCGTTAATCCGCTAGTCTCTTCCTATGTCTGAAAATGCGTTGGCGCTTCGCCTGAAGAATATCAGCAAGGTGTATCGTATGTATGATCGCCCGGAGGACCGTTTGAAGCAAATGGTGATGGGGCGGCTGTTTCATCGCTGTTATTTTCGCGAATGCCATGCGCTGCGCGACCTGTCGCTGGAGATGGTGCGGGGCGAGACGGTGGGAATCGTCGGGCGCAACGGCTCGGGCAAATCCACCCTGCTGCAGATTATCTGTGCGACTTTATTGCCGACCTCGGGCGAGGCGTTGGTGCATGGGCGTATTTCCGCATTGCTGGAGCTGGGTGCCGGGTTCAATCCGGAATTTACGGGAAAGGAAAATATTTACCTTAACGCGTCGATCCTGGGGCTGTCGAGGGAAGAAATCGATGTGCGCTATGCGGATATCGTCGCCTTTTCCGGTCTGGATCCGATCTATCTCAAACAGCCGGTCAAGACCTATTCGAGCGGCATGTATGTGCGGTTGGCTTTTTCAGTGGCGATTTCGGTAGAGCCTGATATTCTGATCGTCGATGAAGCGCTGGCGGTAGGCGATGAAGCCTTTCAGCGCAAATGTTTCGCGCGTCTTCAGGAGATTCAGAAAAAAGGGGCGACGATTTTATTCGTCAGCCATGCGGCGCAGACGATTATTGAATTATGTGAGCGTGCGATCCTGCTGGATGCGGGGGAAATGCTGATGGACGGCACACCTAAAGACGTGATTGCAGGGTATCATCGTCTGATTTATGCGCCGGGCGAAAAACAGGCGGAGATTCGTGACGCACTCAAACGAGGCGATATATCGGTTGAGCAGCCGAAGGAGAACACACCGGCGGAAATAGCGGCCTATGATGCGCAGATGCTTTCTGAGAGCCGGGTGGAATATGCGAAGGAAGGCGGTGAGATTACCGATGTCGAGCTGGTCGATGCGGCGGGCGAGCCGGTCAATATTCTGCATACCGGGGAGCGCTATCGCTATCGCTATACGCTCACGCTCAGCGATACGGCGCAGCAGCCGAAATTCGGCATGCTGATCAAGACCAAACGCGGGATTGATCTGGGTGGTGCGATTGCCGGCGAGTGGTATGATGAGGGCAGACAATTGCAGGCCGGCGACAAGGTGCGGGTGGAGTTCAGTTTTGAGTGTGTGTTCCGACCGGGCACCTATTTTGTCAATTGCGGCTGCACGAAACAGGTGGAGGGAGCGGAGGTCTTTATCCACCGCATTGTCGATGCGTTGCAGTTCAAGGTGATTGACCCCGAAAAGCGGGATCATATCATTCCTGCCGGGCATATCGACCTTAAGGTGCAGTGCACAGTTGATACATAGACAGACTGCGGCGTCTCTGCTAAAACCACCCCCATATGGACGAGGACAGCATATGAGCATCAGCCCTTATTATGAAACCGATGAGTTGAAGGAACAGGTCCATGCCGGTGGGCATCGCGATGCGATTGGCGGCCTGTGGGAAGAACTTGGTAATTTGCAGATGATGTTTTTGAAGGAGCATGGTTTGCAGCCGACGCACAGCCTGCTGGATATCGGCTGCGGGTCGTTGCGGCTGGGGGTACAGGCCGTCGATTATCTGGAGGCGGGAAATTATTTCGGCACGGATATCAGTCAAGAATTGCTCGATGCCGGTTATGAGAAGGAATTGGACAGCGAGCTTCAGCTGAAATTGCCGAAGGAAAACCTTGCAGCCAATGGTGATTTTGATTTTTCTTTCCTCAAACAGAAAATAGATTTTGCGGTGGCACAGTCACTATTTACGCATCTGCCGATGAATCATATTCGCCGTTGTTTGCGCCAGTTGCAGGCACATATGCATAGTGGCGGCGCGTTATATGCGACCTTCTGCATTTGTCCGGATCATCATCCGATTAACGAACCGCTGGAACATCCGTGTGAAAGTGAAGCAGGGCGCGACAATACCGTCAGCCATGATTATTGTGATCCGTATCATTACACCCTGTCCGATCTGGAATATTGCGCGAAGGAAACGCCGTGGAAGGTACAGTTGATCGGTGACTGGGGGCATCCGCGCAATCTGCAGATGGTGGCTTTTATTCTGGAATAGGGTTTTTGTCATTGCGAGCCCGCAGGGCGAAGCAATCTATTTGCCCTAAAATAGCATGTGGATTGCTTCGGTTGTGACACTCCCTCGCAATGACGAAGAATACCATTAGAATCAGGTACCGTTCGCAATGACGAAAGACTATCTTAGCTGAATCATACCAACAATCATTCCGCTTTTTCGCCTATCACTGCGCTGCGTAATTTCCACAGGCTGGTGGATTTGATCGCTTTGAGTTCCGCCTCTGCAGCGCCGAGTCTGTCGATCTGATGTTGCTTTTCCTGCTCCAGTGTCTGGTTTTTCTCTTCCAGATCGTCAATCTGTGACAGATATTCCTTTTCTTTTCTCTCCAGTGTTTGAATTTGTGAGATCATCTCGTCGATGGTGATACGCGCGCGGCCCAGCTCTTCTTCTGCGGCAGCGAGTGTGATACCCGGCAACGTACCGGCAGTGGTGTGTTTGGCGAGAGGAGGGATTGTCTGTGGTGTATAATCCGTTTTATGGCTACAGGCATCCAGCAGCGGCAGCTGACCGCTATGAACAAAATGATTACGTTCCATTCTCTCTGTTTTGGAACGATAGAGCGATGGTTCGACCGCCGCATGGATCGTTTCCTTGTCCGGTAGCGACAGCCCTTCCTGTGTATCGATCTGTATTGCATCTGCTATGGCCGACAATGCCTGATCCGGCTGTTCGATAATCTCCTGATAAACGCTGTGAGCGCAAGAATGACCCGCAGCAATATTCAGCATCGAAATCGAGTAAATCTCCCACAGCGCCAGTGCTTCGACGATCGAGATCTGATTGCGTGTATGCAGCGAAAGCGCAATTTCCAGCGGGTCGCGGTAGGTGGTGACGATGAAGGGGTTATCCATCCGTTCCAGCCACCAGTGCGCCGTCAGACACAGCCGCGGATCTTTGATCACACAATGCGGATGCCGGTTCAGCCTGTCGATAACTGTCTGCATGGCGTCGGTGATATCGGCAGGCAGATCGGCGTCATAACTCAGCCCGTCAAACGGCCAGTGCGATAATTCGTGCCATCGGCAGTCAAAATGTTGCAGGATACGGTCATTTATCTCCACCACATCATGACGTTCCCAGAAGCCTTTGGGATTTTCGGGGTTGGGGTCGTGCGGATCATGGCCGATGAGTTCCTCCGCGTCGCCGACATGAAAGCCGAGCAGATGCAGAAGGTTCGTCGTCAGCGACGTACCCGAACGATGCATGCCTAACACGATCACTTGCATAATGAAGCAGAGTATAGGAGGACTGCCAGGTCAGGTGAAGGGAAAAGAAGGCCCCCAATATTGTTTCCGAAGTTTGAAGGGTAAAGTGATATATGATCTTGAGATTTATTAATATTTGCAATATAGTATGATACGAATATCAATGCCGGGCTAACAGCGCGTAAAGCTAGTGGAGATGTATTATGAATAAACCGGAAGTAAAGATAACAGGAGATCAACTGGAACGTTTTCTAGATGAATTACGTGAATTAGGGGAGAAAAGAAGCGGAGAAAATAACTGGATGCCATTTTTTGCTGGTGCTATTTGGGCGTCAGCCCATTTAAAAAATGAAATGACTCCTAAGATGATTGAGGAGGTTATCGAACGGGCAGGGAAAGAACCGGACAATGATAGTAAAGCTCGTCTGGAGGCGGCAGCATCGGAAATTTTGGGTGTTTTTGGCAAACACGCTGTCGCTGCCGGTCCTGCCGAGTCGCCTGAACCGGGAGGCCCAAGAGAAAGATAAAATAAAAATGCTTTTCATGCTTTCTCAAGGATGCTCTGAAAGAGAAAAGGCGTTTTATCCTGTGTTCCGGGCGTGCGCATGCTCACGTTTGTGAAAGCTGTCGATAATAAACGCATGTACGTCTTCAATGGTGTCCGCGATCAGGGGTGCAGTAGGGAAATTATCAAACTCTTCTTTATGGCCAAATAAAAT
>JANQJY010000087.1 GCA_028281385.1 Rickettsiales bacterium
CCGATCGCCTCCTGGATGACATAGAGCGGACGGCGTTTGGTCTCGCGGTAAATCCGTCCGATATATTCGCCGATAATGCCGAGGCTGGTCAGCTGTATCCCGCCCATGAACAGCACCGCCACCATCAGCGACGCATAGCCCGGCACATCCGCACCGCTCACCAGGGTTTTAACGATCAGGAACACCGCATAGATAAAGGCCAGGCTGGAAATGAACGCACCGACATAGGTCCAGATTTTCAGCGGAATGGTGGTGAAGGAGAAAATACCGTCCAGCGCCAGACGCCACAGGCCGCGCAGATTGAATTTGGTATCACCCGCCGCACGGTCGGGACGGTCGTAAAATACCTGCACCGTCGGAAATCCGACCCAGGATAACAGTCCCTTCATGAAACGTGTCCGCTCGGGCAGCCGCCGAATCGCCTCGACCACCTCCCGGTCCATCAGGCGGAAATCGCCGGTATGTTTCGGAATGTCATTATGCGACATGCTGTTGATCAGATCGTAAAACCACGCCGCGGTTTTCTTTTTCAGCCAGGAATCACCCGTACGGTTTTTGCGCGTTGCCAATACGACCTTGGCACCCTCCCGCCATTTTTCGACCATCTCAGGAATTACCTCGGGCGGGTCCTGTAAGTCTGCATCAAAAGGGATCACTGCATCGCCGTCGGCATGGAACAACCCGGCCGTCAGCGCTGTTTCCTTGCCAAAATTGCGCGACAGCGCCAATAGTTTGACACGCGGCTCATCGTCATGCCTGGCTTTTACCTGTGCGACCGTCCCATCCTCAGAACCGTCATCAACGCAGATAATCTCCCAATCCTTGGTCACCGTTTCCAGCACCGGCACCAGCGCTTCAAATAACGGGGCAAGTGCCGCCTCTTCATTATACATTGGGATCACGATACTTAGTTTATCGCTCATGCCGCCTCCCGATCATCGTCACGCATCAAAGCGGGCAATATGCCGATATCGCCCATGGCGTGGCGCATGAAAAACCGCTTGGCCCGCGGCATGTGATTGACCATCTCCAGCCCGAAGCGCCGCGCATGCGTCACCAGCGGATTGTGAGTAGAGAAGAGCTTGTTCAGTTGATCGGTCGCCGCCGACATGCTCATCACATCGAAGCGGCGACGCGATTCATAGGCCTCCAATAAAATGGACGAGCCGATATCGAGCCCCATACCGGCCTGCTCCCTGAGCATCTCTGTCAACACCGCCACGTCGCGATAGCCGACATTGACACCCTGACCGGCAATCGGATGAATCGCATGTGCGGCATCGCCGACCAATACCAGCCGCTTATCGATATAACGCTGCGCCTTGAGCAGAATCAGCGGATGGCTGTACGGTTTGCTCACCAGCGTTAACTCGCCCAGAAAATCTCCCACGCGCCAGCCTATGTCGCGTATCAGTTCTTCTTCCGGTAATGACAGATAATGCGCGGCCATGCGTTCTTCAACCGACCATACAATGCCGCTGCGGTTGCCGGTCAACGGCAATATCGCAAACGGCCCCGCCGGCATGAATTTTTCCACCGCCAGCCCGTGATGCGGCTTTTCATGCGCGATGGTCAAAACAATCGCGGTTTGTTTGTAAGATATAACCTCACTGTCGATGCCCGCCGCGTCACGCGTTTTGGAAAATTTCCCATCCGCCGCAATCAACAGAGCGGAGTCCAGCATGCGGCCACTCTCCAGCGTCACACTCACCCCATCTTCCCGGCGGTCAATCTCTATGGCCTTATCGGGAATATAACAGTGAATAGTGTCATACTGTTTCAACGAGGTGAATAAGCCTTGTCTGATGAAACGATTCTCGACGATATAACCGAACGGACGCTCCCCCACCTCCTTATGATCGAAATGCAGCACCGCGCTCGCCTCCTGATCGCATACGCGGATATCCCGGATCGGCTGTGCCTCTTCGATATGTGGCCACACACCGATATTCTCCAATATGCGCTGCGAGCCATCGGCAATCGCACAGGTGCGTCCGTCGAACTGTGTATCCAGCTGGGCATCCTGGCTGACGGCATCGATCAGCGCCACCGAACATCCTTCGCGCGCCAGCGCAATCGCCTGGGCGGCACCGACCAGTCCGCCGCCGATAAGGGTAACATCATATCGCTCTGTAGGATTCGCATGAGGCATTGTTTTGTTGTACGCCATGTGCCCAGCAATGCAACGCAAAATCACACTGCCGTTTTTTTAATCATCTGCACGGCGCATGCTCAGTTTTTCATCAGAGAATGCACAACAAACGGCACAGTGTCATGGCCGGTTTGTCTCATAAAAAGACGCAGACCGCCTGTGAATAATGGATTTTTTTGCATTGCAAAAGAACTGGCACGCTATTTGATTAGGGAGACCTCTGTTATGTCACGCATGGAGTATGTGTGAGTGTGTAAAATCAATATAGAAGGAACGAAGATGATAACTCGATCTTATATTCGCTACGGCAGCCTGGCATGCATCGCAGCCATGGCATTGATGATGCCGGTAAGTGCTCTTGCCAGCGTCACTCCCGAAACCCAGTATATTTTTAACAGCCTGCTGTTTTTAATCGGCGGGTTTCTGGTGATGTTCATGGCCGCCGGCTTCTGCTGCCTGGAGGCGGGATTCGTGCGCTCTACCAGCGTCGCCACCATTTGTGTCAAAAATATTTCGCTCTATTCCATCGCCGGCATCATGTATTTCCTCGTCGGCTACAACCTCATGTATGACGGGGTTGACGGCGGTTATCTTGGTAGTTTCTCCCTGTGGGGACCGGATGATTCCTCCGCCCTCGATGGTGACGGAAACTTTATCGGCGAGGCCGGTACTTACGCCGCCAGCTCCGACTGGTTCTTCCAGTTGGTGTTTGTGGCTACCGCTGCTTCCATCGTCTCCGGCACCATTGCCGAGCGGGTGAAGCTCTGGTCCTTCCTGCTGTTCGCCGCCGTGCTGACCGGTATTCTCTATCCGATTACCGGCTCCTGGCAGTGGGGCGCAGGCTGGTTGAGCGAAATGGGCTTTTCCGATTTTGCCGGTTCCACCATCGTCCATTCCGTCGGCGGATGGGCCGCACTGGTCGGCGTGCTGCTGATCGGGCCACGCAAGGGCCGCTACGACAAGGATGGTACGTCCATTCCCATGCCCGGCTCCTCCATGCCGCTGGCCACACTCGGTACCTTTATCCTGTGGCTCGGCTGGTTCGGCTTTAACGGCGCATCTCAACTCGCCATGGGTAGCGCCGCCGATGTTGCCGCCATTTCCAACATCTTTGTCAATACCAATCTGGCCGCCTGCGGCGGGCTGGTCGCGACCCTGCTTTACACCCAGCTGGTCTATAAAAAGGTTGATCTGAGTCTGGCGCTGAACGGTGCGCTGGCCGGTTTGGTCAGCATTACCGCTGAACCGCTCATGCCCAATCCGATGGAAGCGGTATTGATCGGTGGAATTGGCGGTGTCATCATGGCATTCTGTGTCCCTCTACTCGATAAGTTCAAGATCGACGACGTGGTCGGCGCCATTCCGGTGCATCTGGTCTGCGGTATCTGGGGTACGCTGGTGGTGCCGTTCACCAACCCCGACACCAACTTTATCACCCAGCTCACCGGTGTGGCCGCGATCGGTATTTTCACCGTCGTCGGCAGCTTGATCGTCTGGTCGATCCTGCAAGCGGTGATGGGGCTGCGTATTTCCGACGAACAGGAGGAAATGGGTATCGACAAAGCCGAAATCGGACTGGAAGCCTATCCGGAGTTTGTACGAAACACGGCATGACAAATCATATTGTTCCTGCAACTTAGCCGGGGGAAGCACATGCTTCCCCTTTTTCTTGCAATCTTTCCAAAGGATGCTAGGCCTACTCCATGACCATTCGCATCGTATCCTGGAACATCAATTCCGTGCGCATGCGCACTGCTCTGATCGCGCAATTCACCGATCTTTACCAGCCGGACATTCTGTGCCTGCAGGAAACCAAGGTCGAAAATCAGCATTTTCCCTTCGCCGACATTCAGGCACTCGGCTATGACTATCTCTATATCAACGGCCAGAAAAGTTATCATGGTGTCGCCATCCTGTCGAAGATTCCGCTGAAGCATGCACGCAGCGATTCCTTTCTCGACAACAGCGACACGCGCCATATCTCGGCGATGCTACCCGATGAAGCCACCGAAATTCACAATTTCTACGTCCCCGCCGGCGGTGACCTGCCGGACCCCGAGATCAATCCGAAATTCAAAGACAAGCTGGCATTTCTCGATGCGATGACGCACTGGTCATCCTCGCAGCTTGATGATACGTCACGGGTGGTTCTTTTAGGTGATTTGAATATCGCGCCGGGCGAACAGGATGTGTGGTCGCACAAACAATTGCTGAATGTCGTCAGCCACACGCCGGTGGAAGTGGAGAAACTGACCACACTCAAAGACAGCAGCCGCTGGATCGACGTCGCCCGCGAATATGTCGATGACAGTGAAAAACTCTACAGCTGGTGGAGCTACCGCGCACGCGACTGGGCCGCCTCGGACCGCGGCCGCCGGCTCGATCATATCTGGGTGACGCCGGCGCTTGAGACACATGTCGACGGTTTTGCCATCGCCCGGGAAGCACGCGGCTGGGACAGCCCGTCGGATCATGTGCCGGTGATCATCGACCTTAAAGACATCACATGGTAATGCTGCTCATGACAACGATTGCTGCCTTGGGACTGGCCATCATTCTCGGCTTATTCGCACCGTTTTATTCCCACGCCTTCGTACTGCATGCACCGGTTGACTGCACCGTCGGAGAAGACTGTTTCATCCAGAATTACGTCGATCACGACTCGTCAGAGGGTTATCATGATTTCACCTGCGGCCCCTTAAGCTACGATACCCATAAAGGCACCGACTTCCGCCTGAAAAATCTGGCGCAGATGCGCCGCGGCGTGAATGTACTGGCTGCAGCACCCGGTAAAGTCAGAGCCGTGCGCGACGGGATGGCCGATGCTTATGTCAGCGATCTGAAACCGGAGTCGGTCAAGGATACGGAATGCGGCAACGGGTTGGCAGTCATCCATGCAGGCGGCTATGAAACGCAATATTGCCATATGAAACAGGGCAGCCTTAACGTCAGGCCCGGCGATAAGGTTGCCATCGGCGATGTACTCGGCCAGATCGGTCTGTCAGGCAAAACCGAATTTCCGCATCTGCATATCACCCTGCGCAAAGATGGCGAAGCGATCGACCCTTATCTGGGGCCGATGGGTGCATCCACCTGCGGAGCGACCGGAAAAAATCTCTGGCACAGTTCCGTGAAAGAGCACTACCGCTACCGGCCGACGGGACTGCTGCAAAGCGGTTTTGTCGATAAGGCGCCGACCATGCGTGATGCGCGTGACGGGGCATATGAAAACGCGACCGTCTCGGCGGAGAGTGCGGCATTGGTATTCTGGGCCGAGAGTTTCGGCATCAGAAAAGGTGATGTGCTCGACATGCGTATTACCGCTCCCGATGGGTCGCAACTGGTGACCAATCAAGAAGAATATGACCGAAACAAAGCGGTGATTTTCAATTTTCTAGGCAAGAAGAAGCCCGGAGGCGGTTGGCCGAAGGGGATTTATACGGCGCATTATACAGTAAAACGCCTTCCCACCGGAGTGGACGCTACTCTCGCCGATGCGGCACTTGTTATTTCGCATGAGGAAACGCTTGCAATTGAATAGCCTTCTATCGTCATTCCGGACAAGCCACGCCGTAGCGTTAGCGTAGGCGGGCGCGCTCCGGAATCTTTGTGCCGTATGGCTTAAAGATCCCTGCCTTCGCAGGGATGACGATAAAAACGAAGTGAAATAGTTATAGGCTGAGCGATGCAGGATTCTCATCAGACTTTAGCGAAAATATTATTTTTCAAGAACCGTAGCGGAATGTAGGAAATACTACCTGAGCAACGGAAGCGCAGAAAAATGATATTTGCAGCCAGGTATGATGAGAATAGTTAGTGAATACTTACCGGCTGAAGATTATGTTTGATAATGCTGACAAAGGCATCCTGCTGGTTTTCGAATACCGCGAGTTGCGTGCCGTCCGCCGCATGCACGGCATAGCCCTTTTCTTCTTCACTGGTGATTTTCTTGACATAGGCGAAACGATCCACGCCCATCATGCTCATGATCATTTCCGAAATGATTGCCTGCTCGTTGCCGATTGTCATAGTTACTCTCCGCTGTTTTTGTTGTCATTCACGTCGTAAATATAAAATAGCAAATCACACCGAATCTGTGTGTTACAGTTCTGTGAAGTTACATGAATTCGGAATCAGAATCCCTATCTGCGATAATGCCGTGTACGCAGCCCACGCGGATCTTCAAAGATAAAGAGTTTATTGTCCAGTTTCTGTCCGAAAGACTGATTTTTAAGGGAAATTTGTGTCGTCTGCCCCATCGCATCGGCCACCATCATATGCTGTAATGTCAACGGGTTATCTGAGAACACCATGGTGAGTGCTCCCTCCTCCGGCGCCTCGCTGCGCAGCAGGGTAAAACGAATCGAACCGGCCCCTTCTCTGAAATCGACCACGCGCAGTGATGCATCATCAAAGCGGATCACGTCTCTGGCCAGCAGTCCGGCAATCGAATCATTCAGCGGCAGAAAACTCTTCTGATCCAATTCGTAGTCATAATAGGTAATGGTATCGCCGTTGGAGACCATCAGAATCGGCGTCGGCGGATCATACTGCCAGCGCATCCTGCCGGGTGGCTTGAGAAACAGCTTTCCGCTCGCCCTGTCGCCTGCCGGATCGATCTGCTCAAAATCCGCTACCAGGCTGTCAATAGTATTCAGATAGCTCTCCACCCGCCGCAACGTGCGGACAGGATCATTGGCCGACTTGCTCGCTTCGGGGTTTTGGATCCATTCGCCCTGCGTCCCACCACCCGTCCACGGCAACGGACCTTCGACGGTTTCGGCGGAGGTCATGAAAGGGAATAATAACCACATTAAAACAATAACATTTTTCATTGTCATCCCGTGGAGCTTTTCAGTAGAAAAGCGAGCACGGGACCCATCTATCCACAGGAGTGAATGTTTCTGAGGCGAGTCAGCAGACTCGCCGGGTGGAGCGCATCTACAGCACAGCCGACCTACTGCTCGGCTTATGAAATGCATACTCTGGTGGAGAAATGGATCCCGGATCGCGCGATCTCCTGATCGCTTGTCCGGGATGACGCGAACTAACCCGCTAGCCAGTTTTGAGAAGCACTTCGCGCTTGCCGACATGATTGGCAGAGCCGACCACGCCTTCTTCTTCCATCTTGTCAATGAGCCGTGCCGCACGGTTATATCCGATCTTCAGTTTACGCTGAATATAGCTAGTGGATGCTTTCTGATCGCGCAAGACGATTTGCACCGCCTGCTCATAAAGCTGGCTTTCCGCATCACCGCTTTCCTCGCCGCCGAAGCCCGGCATGGCATCCACCGCCTCTTCGCGCGTGACATCCTCGACATAGTCGGGCTGGCCCTGCGATTGGAGGAAAGACACCACCTGCTCAACATCCTTATCGCTGACAAATGGGCCATGTACCCGTTGAATCCGCCCCCCGCCAGCCATGAACAGCATATCGCCCTGCCCGAGCAACTGCTCCGCTCCCTGTTCACCCAGCACGGTACGGCTGTCAATCTTCGAGGTGACCTGGAAACTGATACGCGTGGGAAAGTTAGCCTTGATCACACCGGTAATCACATCGACCGACGGGCGCTGCGTCGCCATGATGATATGAATGCCCGCCGCACGCGCCATCTGCGCCAGACGCTGGACCGAACCTTCAATATCCTTGCCCGCCACGATCATCAGATCGGCCATTTCATCGACCACCACCACGATAAACGGCAACGGTGCCATATCGAGCGGCACCTTTTCCATGATCGGCCGACCGGTGTCAGGATCGAATCCAGTCTGCACGGTACGAAACAATTCCTCGCCATTCTTTTTCGCTTCCGCCAGACGCTGATTGTAATTTTCAATATTACGCACACCGAGATTCGACATCAGACGATAGCGGTTCTCCATTTCCTTGACCGTCCATTTCAACGCAACAACGGCCTTGCCCGGCTCGGTCACCACCGGCGAGAGCAGATGCGGAATGCCTTCATAGACCGACAGTTCAAGCATTTTCGGATCAATCATGATGAATTTGCACTGATCCGGCGGCAAATGATAGACCAGCGACATGATCATGGTATTGATCGCCACCGACTTTCCCGCGCCCGTCGTACCGGC
>JANQJY010000004.1 GCA_028281385.1 Rickettsiales bacterium
TTCGGGCCAGGTGACGATCCGTGATATCAACCGCCATATGGAATGGAGTCTGCCGGATGAAGATGCCACCACCATTGCCGGGTTGATTCTGCATGAAGCGCAGATGATTCCGGAAGAAGGGGCAGTATTTGAATTTTTCGACATGCGCTTTACCATCCAGGAACGTCAGGGCAATCAACTTACCTGGATATTGATTGGACCGTTGGCGGATCAGCAGGGTGATGAGGGGGATACCATCGCATGAGTAATCCTCCTAGGGAAGTGATTGTCGAATTTGTCCCGCGGGGCAACGCGGTCAAAGTCAGCGCGATTGATACCGAGACTGGCACGGAAGTCTCCATTGTCGGTGATCCCAATGCCGGACGTGATCAGTTAAGCCAGCTGGCGGTACAGAAGCTTACCTATGTAATGGGTAAGCAGGAGAAGTGACGGTATTGTTACCTGTTACGAGTTACCGGTTACCTGTTTTCTGGCATTTTACTCGTAACTGGTAACAGGTAACCCGTAACTCATCATCACCAAAAAGTCATCGACTTGTCATCAAACTGTCATATGCCTGTGATAGGCTCTTTTCATAATAAAATTGGGAGTATGAGATGAACACGGCAACAATCTTAAAATATCTGCAATTTTACCTATAAAATTAGCTTTTATGGCCAGCATCTTAACCTTTTGGTAAGGTTTTTATGTGTATAATAGCTATAATTTTAGGAATTTAAGGTACAAGAAACAGGCTGCAGAATAGTTAAGAAATGCCACAGAAGATCAGGGCTTACAAGGAGCGCTAGAGAGGAACACAAGGCTTAAAGGGAGATTAAGACCATGGCGAAGTCATTAGCAGAAATTGTAAAGGGTAAAGATGAATCTGAAAGAGCCAAACTGGTGCGTGATGCGATTATTGATGCGATGGAAACAGCTCTTAAGAGATTTGATTCCGGAAAATTAGGGCTAACCAAATATACAGATAAGAATGAGGAGGAGGTACGGAAACCGGATTTCAAGGAGTTAAGGGAGCTTTATCTTTCTGGCAAGGCGTTAGGGGACAAGTCGTATGACGTTTTTAAGGGTGTTTATGTACAAGACGGCAAAATAAATCAGGCGGAAGTAGATAAGTTAGTAACAGCTGTCGGAGAGAAATTTGCGGATAATCCGCACAAGCTGGCATTGGCGCAGGAATGGCTGTATGGATTTCGCTTTTATGAAAACCTGCTAAACGGGAAACAAATCCCAGGTGCAACAATAACCTTTGATTTGCCGGAGAGACATAAGAAAGATCTTGCTGAAGCCTATAGTAAGATTCCGGATGGTGATAAGATTACGGATAGTCGTAAGGTTGCAGGTGATTATACAAAACCGGAGGGGGTACATGCGGCCATGGTGGACGCACTAGCTGCTGATGCGAAAGCATATGACCCGGCGAAAGGAGATGCGCCGGCATTTAAGCGAACTGCGGCATTGTTCAACAATAAAGATGCAAAGGCGGCTCTGAATAAAACATACGGGACGGGGACAGAATTTGTGGGTAGCGATGGTGCTGCCGAAGGCCTTAATACACCGAATGTGAATGCACTACGCGATGCTATATTAAGCAACAAGGAGTTAAAGGCCCCTCAGAAAGCGCTAGCGCTTGCGTATTTAACGAGCCGTACTCCGGAAACCGGTAGCGGGGCAGCCAGCTTTGCGTTTGGCGGCATTAATAAGAATAAAGAGGTGGCTGCAGAACTGGGTAGAGCCCATGCTGCGTTATTCCGGAACTCATTAAGAGAAACGGCGACTAAAAATGAGGGGGCTTTTACCGAAAAGGAAATTTCGCCTGCGCTTAAGCATCACTGGACACAGGCCAAAAGTGCCTATGAGTCACAAATTAATGCTTTGGCAGGTAAGAATCCGGCAGAGCAGACCAAATTGCGGTATGACTATGCCAGATTTCTCGAAACCGCGCACCAGGTCGGTGATGCTAAAATACATGGAGAAGTGGAAAAATCGCTTGCACCCATCTTAGAAGACAGGATGAAGGATGCACAGCAGCATTATCTGCAGGCTAGTAATGCAGGTCATTTTGGTGCAACACATCGCTACGCGGAGATGTTAGGCATGGATTCTTCCAAACCGGGGATTGTCATGAAACCCGGACAGGAAGAGAATCTGGGGGCCGTTACCAAGCGACTCGAAAAAGCATCTGAAATGGGTAGTGGTCTGTCGTCACTGCGTCTTCATGAGCATAATGCACAGATTTATCGGGATCTGAAAGCATTAGATGACAAGCTGAACCAGCAAGACAAGGCGGATGATGGCGGAAAGGGAGCTTTATTTAATGAGAAAGATCGCGCGCTCCTCAAAGAGTTAAATATTACAGGTGCTTCAACGGATGACATTCATAAAGCGATAGGGCAGAAACTTCCGGAAGTAGAACGCAATGCCGGATTATATGCCAACCGGGCGCTCAGTGATAAATCGCAGTTTGTTGGCAAAGAAGACGATATTACCAAAGCCTATGGTGAACGGTTAAACGCTGCGAAAGGCTTTTTGGATGCACGGACGGCTGAATTAGCAGCCGCTCAGAAAAGAGCCGGTGAATTAGACGAAGTGGAGCCGTTTGGTCTTACCGAAGAACAGGAGCAGGAAAGAGAACGGCTTGATAACCGTCTTAAGGAACTGCAGGATATTAATGCGGCATTAAAGAAGGATCAAAAAGGCTTTAAGCCTGATGCTGAAAAAGCCGAAAAACTTAATGGTGCAGTGGTCACAGGGGCTGCTGCCTCGAAAGCAGCTGAGAAGACAAGGCCGTCTGAGAGGAAAACAGCAGAGAAGAAGAAACCGGGGACAAAGAAGGAGAAACCGGGGCTTGAATCACTGGTGAAGCCGGGGACTCCCATGAGCGTAAAAGACCTTAAGGTGGGGGGGATCAATCCGGTTGGAGGGACGTTGACAGCGGCTGATCTGCTCTCTTTAGGAGCGCGCATAGGCGATGATGGAAAAGCGCGTACCATGGCCGGATATGAAGAAGCGCTAGGGGCAGCATTTAAAAACTTAACACCAGGCACACTAAAAGAGGAAATAAGAACCGAGTTATTAAAGGAACGGGTTGTTTTTGGAAATGTCCAAAAAACATCCGGCATTGAGGCAAAGCAATGGGGTCAGTTATCGTCTGACATCAGGCTGGCAGAACAATTGCGATCACGCACAAAAGCAGACACAAAACAACCTGATCTCGATAAAATATCTCAATTCGGCGCGGCTGAGTTAAAAGCGGCGATGGGCGCAAGACAATGGCTGAACAAGGACTCAAAAGCGTTAGATGTGCAGGTCAATAGAGACATTAAAGATGGAACGTTTGACCTTGGACTTGGAGGTAAGGGAAAGGCAGATCCTAAAGCGAGAGAATCCTTCTTTACGGCATATAATCTGCTTCGGGAAAACCATCCCATGTATAAAGGTAAGGATGGAAAGGCATTGTTACCTGAAACGACAGATGTGAACACAGCGGTGCGTGCGTTTGAAAAAGCCGAAGGCTTGTATGAGTCCGGGCAGGTTGGGCCGGAAGTGAGAGGACGGCTGAAATCACGTGTCGAAGAAGTGTCTGATCTGAAATTAGCGACAGGGCTTGATGGACATGTGATGGCAGGTGCGCTGGAAGCCAGTTTTGCAAATAAACAAGGCGCTGCCAAGCGTCGTACGTCCGGGCTTGAATTCGATACTGACGCATCGACCGCTTATTTCATGCAAGCGAAAAATGACGCGAAGGGTAAAGATAAAAACTGGCAGACCAGTGTAACATTGGCCGGTGCATCGCCTGAGGCGAAAAAAGAAGTGGAAACATTGTTTACCTCACTGAACAAAGCAGGGGGTAAGGTAGAATTTAAAGGCGATAAAACGACATATGCGGACTGGGCTGGTGCGATGAGTCTGCGTGATCAGGTAATCGATGCGAAGAGAGATAAAACTTTGGCTGTTAGTGAGAAGTCGGAAGAGATACTGGCAGGGGCTAAATTGACATCGAAAGCAACGTCGGCACCGGAAGCGTCTGCGTCGGGTAAGTCTAAAACTAAGGCATCAGATGGTGATACGGGGGTGTCTGGTTCTAAAGATGCTGAAGGCGATCCTAAAATACCGCTACCTGTACCCAGACCTACTGGAGAGCGTAATACAGGTGCTAAGGGTCGTTAATTCTTTGGATTAAGTGATAAGCCGACAGCTGAAGCAATCGTCATATAGTTTGATAAGCAAGCGAAATGTGGCTTTTCTTGACTGACTGATGGTAGTTTCCGCCATTATTTCAACAGAAGATAGACGAATCATCTCATATCACACATAAAAAGTGCCGGGTAACGTGTTTGCCTGTCAGTGTCTTTTGGCTTGCCTGTCCCGTATTGCCCTGCTATGGCTTGGCGCCTGAAAAATATCATGATCATCGGCAAGGAGATATCAGATGAATCTCAAGCGTTATTTCATTAAAAAATCAGTGCAACGCATTCAGGACGAATCGCAGGCTCACGCGCTCAAGCGTACGCTGGGCAAATGGAACCTGCTATCGCTAGGGATTGGCTGTATCATCGGTGCCGGTATCTTCGTACTCACCGGGGTGGCTGCGGCGAATCATGCCGGTCCGGCCATCACTCTTTCCTTTGTGATTGCCGGTACGGCCTGTGCCTTTGCCGGGTTGTGTTATGCCGAGATGGCCTCGGTGCTTCCCGTCTCGGGCTCGGCTTATACTTATGCCTACGCCTCGCTCGGCGAGGTGGTGGCCTGGGTCATGGGCTGGCTGCTGATTTTGGAATATGGGCTGGCCTCAGCTACGGTATCGGTCGGGTGGTCGGGCTATATTGTGAGTTTTCTCAATGACTTTGGGCTGATGATTCCGCCGGAACTGACCAAAGCGCATGGGCTGATGGTGACACTGGCGGATGGTTCACAGGTCGAGGCGCTGTTTAACCTGCCTGCAGCAATCGGAATTTTTCTGGTGACGGCACTGCTATGCATCGGTATCAGCGAATCCGCCAAGGTCAATAATGTCATCGTGTTTGTGAAAGTGGCGGTAATTGTCGCCTTTATTGCGATTGGTGTGTTTTATGTCGATCCGGTCAATTGGCAGCCCTACATTCCTGAACAGACCGGACCGGGTGAGTTTGGCTTTGACGGGGTATTAAGAGCAGCGTCGATCATCTTCTTCGCCTATATCGGTTTTGAGACGATTTCTACTGCGGCTGCAGAAGCCAAAGACCCGCAAAAAGACATGCCGTTTGGGATTTTGGGCGCGCTGATCGTCTGTACTATTTTGTATATGATGGTCTCAGCCGTATTGACCGGGATCGTGCATTATTCAACGCTGAATGTGCCGGATCCGATGGCAGTGGCGGTTGATGCGATTGGGCTGGGCTGGTTTTCTTTTTTAATCAAGGTCGGCGCGATCATGGGCCTGAGTTCGGTCATGCTGGTACTGGTGTATGGCCAGACAAGGATTTTCTATACCATGGGCCGTGATGGTCTGTTGCCGGAGCTGTTCTGTAAGGTTCACCCCAAATTCCATACGCCCTACATCAATACCGTTGTCGTGGGGTTGATCGTGGCTGCTGCCGGCGCGCTAACGCCGTTGCAGACGCTAGGTGATCTGGTTTCGCTCGGCACGCTGTCGGCCTTTACCATTGTCTGTGTGTCGGTCTTGTATTTGCGTTGGAAAGAGCCGGACCTGCATCGTCCGTTCCGCGTACCGTTTGCGCCGGTCACACCGCTGCTCGGCATAGCCTGCTGTGGTTATCTGATTGCGCAAATGTCGATTGATATCTTTATATTGCTCAAGTGGTTCCTGCTGGTGGGTGCGATCATCTATATCATTTATGGCCGTCGTAAAAGCCGTCTGGCGCGGCATATGTATCCACGTCCGGGCGATCCGGAATTCGTCACCGAAGAGCACGAATTGCGCACGGAGTAATTTGGAACATTGGATGAAAGAATACTGGAAGTTCCCATGTTCTAATGTTCTAACTCTCCATGCCATTTTGCATTGATTAATCGGTCCATTCCCGCTAAAGCCATTAGCGCTTTAATGGCATGCCGATGTAGCTCAGTTGGTAGAGCGGCGCATTCGTAATGCTTGCACCGGTAGGTTATAGACAACGGTTTGGCCGCAAAAATAGTGGGTTACAGGATTCTCGCACTGCTCTACTACTTCCAAAGGTACGGTATTGGTACGGGCGCGGGAGATAGACGACAGCTGGTAGGCCAGTAAACGATAGCTCTGCCGCTGAAAATGAAAGAAGCAGCTGCTTGCCCATTCGAATGTAATGGGTTATAGCAGTGGGCGCTTTGCAGAGTGCCGCCTTAGCTCAGTTGGTAGAGCACATCATTCGTAATGATGGGGTCGGGTGTTCGAGTCACCTAGGCGGCACCAGTTTTCAAGACTTCTTGTGTTTTGCAAAGTGTATGTAGGCCGTGTACAATTTGGTTAATCGTTTTTATTCCGCAAGAACATAGGGAAAAAGCTTTTCTGGCTTTTCAATTTGAGAGTATCTTCCTTACGAATAGTATTGGCCTGTTTTCGTTCGCCGCCTTGGGGTGTAATGACCTCCACGTCAGGATTCAGAATAATCATTTCATGTATGTCGTCACTATGCGCTGGTGTTTCATTATATGATGCAGCATAGAAATCTTCGATGGAAATAGCGTCCCCATATTCAGTTATTAGGCGTGGAATATCATCATGTAACTCTTCCTTTGCACGTGTCCGTGAATCGTCATCAAAAAGATAAAGAACAGGGTTAGAGTCATAAGCTAACATTCTCAACCCTGAGCGCCCGGAATGGGCCTGAAGAGCACTATTGGCATGTAACACATCATTATATACCTGACGCGCACGAGGTCTGCTGGCAAAGTGCATAAGCCAGTAATGCCAGCCCTCGGCATTATTGATTGAAAATGGGCTGACAAAACGTGCACATTCCTTGAACAGGTTGAAAACGATTTTCTCTACTTCGCCAAGAAGGTCGGTTTTGCTGATTAAGCCATCACTTTCTTGTACCAATGTAATCACTTCCTGTCGGACTTCTGGCAATGCAGCAAGTGTGCGGTTTTTGTTTTGGTCAGGCGAGAAGTAAGCCAAAAGCGTGGAAATCATAAATGTTAGAAAGACCTCGGCAGAATCCCACGAATGCATAATGTCTTTGATGACATTTATACTGACATGGGAGTAACCGCATTGATCGAGGTTAAAAAGCACATTCCGATATTTTGCTGCCTGAAGTATATGCTTAATGACAGGATAGATATTTTCAAATTCGTCGGCTTGGTAGTTAACATCTACATACAAACCTTTTATGTTTTCTTTTATTTCAGCGAGTAGTGGGGCTACATTTATCTTTAACTGTTCAATAGCGCTGTCATCATTATCGTTGAAAATAAGCGTGCATTCTATTTCTATAGGGTGCATTCCTTGTGATTTGCGTCCTATATTGATTTCCTCAAACGTTTCTCGCAGCGTTTTGATAAATAATACTGGGGAACCATCACTGCCACATTGGTATATACCTGCTCCGCAGAATCCGTCGATAATGGCGAGCCGAAAGCGTTCTTGTTGTGGCAGTTTACAACGCGTTATCAGGTAATCTCTAAAATATTCGGCTAGAATTTTGTGCTTGCGCTTGCTGTGTTCACCAAGCTTTGCACCTTCTTCCCATTCATACTTCTTCTGAACCACTTAATAGTCTAGCCTGTATTGTGCTGAAACGTGGGGCATTTCATCCCACGTTCTTCCGTTATATTCCCGTCCATTTTCGGCTTTGGAGCGCTTCTTACCATCTGCGCCCCAACCGCCCCACTGTTTGAAGAAAAACGATACATCTTGTTCTTCACATTGAAGCCGTACATTCTCTACCCATTCCGGTTTCATGGGGCGTGCGTTCGGGCCGCTTTCACCTCCAACAATCACCCAATGGATATCTGTGAGGTCTACTGTTCCTATATCGGCTAACAGCGGCTCCACTGACAAAAACCGCACTGTAGCGTCTATCTGGCGGAGTAAATCAATACGTGGAACTCCGTATTTTCGGTCTTCAACCGACACACCAAGCCATACATTTTTCGGTAATTCTCTGTCAGCAAAATAGTCAGGCAGTCTTTCGGCTCTTTTGGTCAATATTTGATAGGTATGGTGCGGAGTATTAAGGATGACATCAAACACCTTATCGAGGAATGAATCATCTACGCCTTCATGAAACAGGTCGCTCATGGAATTTACGAAATAGATAGTTGGTTTTTTGCGTCTAAGCGGCTGGCTTAAACGGTCTTCCATTACGGATAGCTTAAAACCATTATCGTAACCGTTAGCGCCCATAGCCTGAAGGCGCCTAGCCATGACTTCAGCATAACAATGTTTGCAGCCAGGTGAGACTTTGGTACAACCCGTTGTTGGATTCCACGTTTGTTCTGTCCACTCAATCTTCGTTTTATTTGGCATAGCAGCCTCAACATACACGGATTTGCGAGTTTTTTGAATCGAAAAGGCTGGCTAAGTTTTCTTTATAGGCGGATAAAACACTCCCACAATCATAAACGGGTTACGGCTGCGGCGGATATGCCAATATTTCGTGGTGCCGAGATAGAAATACACCTCTCGCGTTTGTATCATTTCATCGAAATATTTTCGGTGTAGATGTTTCTCAATAACGGCGTGGTGGTTGCCGTATTGTCGAATCAGTTTGCGGCACAGTTCGTAGATTTCCCAATCGAGAATCTGTAAACAACTGCGTCGCCCGGTTTCATCTGCGAATGTGTAATGAAACGTAAACGGAATATGTTGTGCTGGCCGTCTTTTCATCCAGTGATTCAGATAGTATTTTCTTGCGTTCCAAAAATGCTGGCTTGGAATCGGTTTTCTCGACCTTAAAGTTGATAATGCGCGCCGGTTTGAAGGTAGCAAGTGAGGTTGAGGTGCCGGTGTCTCGCGCCTCGCTAATCAGTTTGGTGAGGTCGGTATAAACATTCTGTAGCACGATTTTCTTCCTTTCGTTCCAGCCGTTCTTCGTATCGAGATGACGTAATAGCTTGATCTTCCCAGCTAGCTTGTAGCTTTCGGGTCGGGGGTCACGCGTGTCCTTTTCCAGTCGTACTTCAATCCACTGATATTTTTTGAAGCGCTGGTCTTTATCGAGCAGCCGGTAGGGAATCGGGTAAATGCGAATCCAACTGCCGTCGCGCAACAAACCAGCCGTGCAAACTGTTTCCGTATATTTCGTGGATAAAAGCGGAGCCGTTTTGACCGTGACCAGTAATCTGGTCCGTTTCATGGCATTCCTTATGTCGCGTTAAGTGTGTTTAATATGTTGAATCGGGATGGTGAAATCATCACGTGCGCGCAAGGCTGAGGCTACGCGGCTGCGATGGCAATGATACGGCTCGGCTTCAAAGCAGGTAATCGCGACACGGCCATGTTGTTGGGCTAATTGTGCAAGCTGTTTCAACGCATCTTGTTGTCCTGCCAACGTGGTGCGTTCATATTCATCAAACAGTGCTTTGTAGTCCGCATCTGTTTTGAGGGCCTGACGTTTTTCAGAAACAATACCTAGTTCCGGCATGTGCAGGTAATCAATACCTGCCACCCCCAACGCGGATTGCAACTCACCCTTGGTAAAGCCGAATTTTTGACTATAGGCATTTTTTCGAACATCGCATAACAGTTTCACCTTATGTGCAATCAGGCTATTGACATACGCCTCCGGCGATACACCTTCATAGCCAATGGTGAAAAACATTGTTTCGTCTTCGCTATCGGTTTGTGCGGCTGTTGCACATTCTGGGTGGGATGCACGAATCTGTGCCAGCAATTCTTCGCGGGATAGTTGCTGCATCTGTTGGTTTTTCATTTTCTGAACGGCAATCTTCTCGAAGAAATCTAACTCAACCGCGAAACGCTTTACATTGGTTGGTGCTATCCAGTCATCGCCCGCTTCCAGCTTTTTCTTTTTGGTGAGTAGTTTCTTATCCTCCGCCGCTTGTAGTGAAACAGGCCCATCCGCAGATGGAATGAAATCATAATAGTGATTATGTTCAACAAAGCTGTGGCAGTAGAGAAACAGCAGCGGTTGCAGTTTGTCAGCGGGGATGTTTCCGCCAAGTTCCTGCATCAGCGCCATTAGAATTTTTTGACGGTGAATCATGGTTGGGCCTTATGGTTAGAAAAATAGGAATCTACCATTTCATCTATAGCGTGTGATTGGTCTCTCAGAAAGTGTCAAACCTAAGAAAAATTAGGACCGCTTCTCAATAAGAAGATCGCAAACAGTCTCGACTACCGAATACTCCATCCCCAAAAGCGATCCTCGATTCGGTGGACTGTATCCAGCCAAGCAAACGGCCTAGCTCTTTCTCCAGATAGTCGATTCTTTTTTCTGTATCCATGGCATTCCTTACATCTTAATATCAAAGGGTTAGTGAATAACCAGCATATTATTACCATGATTGTAAAGTATAATGTTGCTTTCCAAGCTGTTGATGAAAAGAACGAAAAAAGTACGCTCCTTCAGCTTGCTGTAGCTTCCTGTAGCGACGGTCATAGACCATCATAGACATCGGACAAAATTCGAATGGATTGATTTTTGGTGATAACCTATTGTAACCCAATAGGTATCGATGCCAATAGGGTAAGCATTCGTAATGCGTAGGTCGTAGGTTCGAGTCCTATCATCGGCACCATTGTTCCTTACCTGTTTGCTAGTTTACAGGTAAGGAACAATTTGACACTATAGGGCAGCAAACGCAGCTGTTTCACCCAGAATGTAAATCCTTTAGGGAAGTGAATTTCAAAGCGCCGGCTTCTCAGGCCTTTGGCAATCGCTTTTGCCGCTTGTTCCGGTTCGATGCGCATGGGCATGTGAAATGCGTTTTTATCGGTCATGCGTGTGCGCACAAAACCGGGATTGATGACCTTTACGTCAATGTAATCGCCTACTTCTGCATACAGGCTCTCAGCGAAATTGATAATGGCAGCCTTGGTTGCGCTATAGGGCTGGCCGCCGGGAAGACCGGTATAGCCTGCTACACTACCGCAAAGAACGATTTGTCCCGAATGTTGCCGTTTAAATACAGGTAATATGGCATAAGTTGTGTAAATGGCCCCCAGTAGGTTTACTTCCACCAGCTGTCTGGCAAAGTCGATATCCATGTCATCAATATCGGCAGGCCTGTAGATCGCTGCCATGAACACGACACGATCCAATGTTTCTACTTTGTCCAGAATAGCCTCTGCCGTTTGCCTGACCTGCTCACTGTCCGATACATCCAATGGGTATATGTGGTGGCGTCCCCCGAGTTCCTGATTAAGCCGTTCCAGTTCTTCCTTGCGCCGTGCAGAGAGCAGAAGGGTTGCCCCCTGTTGTGACAGCTCGCTGGCCAACGCTTCGCCTATGCCGCTGCTGGCGCCGATGATCCAGATATGTTCATTTTCAAATGACATTACAGTTCTTGTTTTTGCATGAATAAGGTCAACTCCGCCACGGTAAATCCAAATTTCTTCAGGTAGGAACGATTAATCAATACCCCGTCATTCATCTGCCACATCCAGTCATCAAATGTCAGACGATATGTCGTATCGCCAACAGGTATGTCCATCCGGTAGTGCCAGTTGACAGCATTTCCTTTTGTGTTGCCCGTGGCTTTACCTACGATATCCTCCGCGGTACCTTCGTAACTACCATTCTCCCGTTTGGTAATCGTCCAGGTACGTTGCTGCGTTGTACCGTCATAGTAACGAAAGTCCTCTTTAAGTGTGCCAACATCCCCGTCCCATGTTCCTACCATATTAACATCAAAACGGCTAACCACGCGCCCACGCCAGTCCTGGACAATGCCCCACGCCTTGATCGGGCCGGTGAAATAGGTTTTTATATCTGCTTCAGGCTGTGTACCCTTGTAATAATCCAGTGTATTACCGGAACATCCGCTAAACATGATGACGACTCCTATCAGCAATGGGGTGAGTGTTTTGGGCATGGTTTTCTCCTGATTGAGTGGGCTGCATGCGCCAGAGCATGAATGCAGCGGTTAATTTTATGGCACAGGGAATAGCGGCGTAGGTGAGGCTTAATGTCCAGAGTGCCTCACGGCTATTTATTTGTCCTGCCTGGAATCCCGACCAGTCCAGAAGAGGAAATACAATGGCTGAAGCGACAGCCAGCACTGTCTTGGCCAGGAAAGCAAAGACGCCAAATTGTAAAGAGGCATGCTGTTCCTGTTGTCCGGCATGAATATGATCGGCAAGGATGGAAGGGGGAAGGGCCAGATCCGCTCCGAAAGCGATGCCCGATAGCACACAAATCACCGCATACTGCCAGATATCGCCATTCCCCAGAAAATACGCCCAGAAGAATGTCGCCACCGCAAGACACATGGCCATTATCCATGCATGGTATTTATTCCACCTGCGGCTTGCGAACTGCCAAAGCGGCATACCAGCAGCCCCGGAGAGGAAGTAAAGTGCGAGAAAGAGACCTGTATGGCTTTCTGCGCCCAGGCGATCCCGGATAAAGAACAGGACTAGTACCGCCGGAATGCTGGAAGCCAGCATGCTGATGCCGTAGATAATAAAGAAGCGCCGGGTATAGGAGGATATGGCTTTTAAAGAGGTCAGGATCGATTCTTTCCTATGCACTGAAGGGGTAGTCTGATCGTCAAAATATCTGCGATACCAGGTAAGGAATGTAATGATGCCAATGACGACCAGAAACACCAGTACTCCACTGACCCAAAGGAAGGTGTCCATCTTCGTCATGTTTTGCATCAATATGGCCGGCAGCAGTACTGCCAGCAGCAGTCCTGCCAGCCCGAAAGCTTCACGGAAGGCTGTAATACGTGTCTTCTGATGACTGTCTCTGGTCCACAGCCCTCCTGCGGTATTCAGGTTAATACTGAGCGTGCTGAACGCAGTAGTCGCCAACAGCATCATGAATGCAAACCAGACCAGAGTGCCCTGTTGAAGAATGGGTTGGAATAAACCGGTAAAACTCAGCACCAATACCAGAGCTGCCATCAGCATAATCAGGAGACGTTTATGTGAAAAACGATCGCTGAGTCTGCCGATAAGCGGGTCCTGTATGGCATCAATAAATCTCAGAAACAGCAGGGCAAGACCGATGGAGGACAGAGACAGTTGAAATTCTGTGGTATAGAAATCCGGCGCATGCACATACAGAGGCATTCCGGCAAATGCGATGGGGAAGGCGATGAACCCATAGTGCAGAAGAGCGTTACGCGGTAATGATGCGTCCTTATGCTTCATTGGATTCCCAGCAGTTTCCGGCGCAGGCCGGGCTCGGATGTGTTTTCAGCCAGCCAGATGTTGAAGAATTTCTCTGCGAATCCAGCGTCTTGAATCTGACCGATGTTTTTGTTTCCATGATAGAATCGTGTAGGGCTGCCGGGGGTGTAAATGCCGGTTAGCCGGGTGCCGTTCGTAACATTCGGGAATATGGTCTTCATTTGCGAATACCAGCCTGCCAGCCTGACTTCATCGGTAAAGCCCTGCTGCCTGATTTCGTGGGCGGAACGGTCGGCGATGTCCTCTCCATCAATGGAGCGGAGATAATGTAATTTCAACGCAAAGGGCTGGTCTGGTCTCCAGGTGCCACCGGGAGCATAGAGGGTTGCTTCATAGACATCCCAGAATGCATAGCTTAAGGTGCCCGAACCGACGACGGGAAATTCGGAACGATAGTCTTGCGTTCCGTCCTGTGCTTCTGCATCGGCATGAATGATCAGAGAAAACAATAATACGGCAAGTTTAAGCATGTTGTAACTCCATTTGGATTACATCGGTTCTTCCCACAGCGAAACTGGCAATGCATGATGCCAGGTAAAATTGCCAAATGCGGATAAAGGCTTCATCAAACCCTAACGCACGGACGTCTGACAGTCTGGATTCAAACGTATGCAACCAGTATGTCAATGTCGTTGTATAGTCCTTACCGAAGGCATGGCAGTCGGTTATGCGAAGACCGGCACGTTCTGCTTCCTGCCGGAAACGCATGGGAGTGGGCAGCATTCCTCCGGGGAAGATAAAGCTGCGTATCATGTCTCCTCCCTTGCGGTAGCGCTCGAAATATTGATCGCCGATAGTAATCGTCTGGATGACGGCTTTACCTCTTCGCGTTAACAGGGATTGCAATTTATTGAAATATAGCGGCCAGAATTTTTCCCCGACAGCCTCGAACATCTCTATGGAAATGATATGATCATATGTACCTTTCTGGGACCGGTAATCTTCGATTACAATCTCGGCATGATTGCCCAGGCGCTTTTTTGCATAGGCATGCTGCTGCTCGGAGAGTGTGATGCCTTTTACAGAAAAATCATACTTTTCGATGGCGCGTTCGGCCAGACCGCCCCAGCCACAGCCTATCTCCAGTAAGTTGCCCGTGCGTGCATCCAGCCTTTCGAGCATTCGATCATACTTATTGTGTTGTGCCTGCTCCAGTGACTCCGTTTCGTGATGAAAAAGCGCAGAGGAATAACTCATGCCCGGGTCAAGCCATAGGTTGTAGAACTCATTGCCCAGATCATAATGCGCATGAATATTTCTCCGGCTCCCTTTCAGCGTATTACGGGTAAAGATATAGAAAAACCGGCTTGCTACCCGCGACAGCATGTTGCCATATATATAATTATTTAACGCGTGTGTGTTCTGAAGACCCACTAGAAACAGACGGGTTAAATCCTCGGAATCCCACCAACCATCGCGGTAAGCTTCTGCCAGGCCTATATCACCCTTGGAGGCAAAGGCAGGAATAGTACGCCAGTCATGAATATGGAAATGAGCATTAATTCCAGGAGTTTTTCCATGAAACACATGCTTTTTGCCATCAGGGGTGATGACCACCATCGAGCCATATTCCAAATGTTCTAAGGTACGTAAGAATTTGTCTGTGATCGAGTATTGCAGCATGGTTGTTTTCCTATATCCAACTGTCTTTAGCATACATGTACCGACTAACCCCCGCCTTACCTGTTCATTACATTTTGGTAAAGTGATGCGTGACACTGACCGTTTCTTCGTGCTGTTTCGGTTTGGTGATATAGTGAATGCCTTTGGAAAACAGCCTGATTGCCTGCCAGTGAATGAGGGTAATGGTTTTTAATGTCACGAATGGGTGCGTCCAGAAGGCACGGCGCAGTCTTTTGTTTGTGAGTGGCGCCAGCGTGCCGGTCAACGCGGTTGAAAGCTGTTTACGATCTTCCGCATCGTAATAGTCGATCCGGATGCCCAGTGTTTCTTCTTCCAACGCAAAGCGGAACTGGTATTGCCCTTCACGCTTCAGAAATGGAGAAACGTGGAAGAGCTTATCCGCGCTTAACCATTCACTGTCATGAATGGCGCGATGGTCAGGATGGGCGCACAGATATGTATGTGTCTCTCCGAAGGTATTATTGACTTCACATAAGACGGCACGAAGCTGTTTATCCGTATCAAAACACATCCAGAAACTGACAGGATTAAACACATAGCCCAACAAGCGGGGCATACTGATGAGGACAATATGTTCCGTCACGTCGTGCAGATTATGGTTTGCCAGCAACTCACGCGCCCAGTGTTCCAGATTTGTACCATCCTTTGCGCCGTGGTCTTTTTCATAAAAGCTGATGAATGATGGGCGGTTGATGCTTAATGAGGTTTCCGCAAGCGCCGCCAGCGGCAATGCGAGATAATATACCCTGTAAGTGAACTGATTGACTTTGGGAAAATGCCGTTTATGCATCACTTTGGCGGTGAATATGTGCGGGGTTATGTCCATGGCACACTCACCCCAAGCTTCTCCGCCATCTGTACCGCGCTCATCAACCCGTCTTCATGGAAGCCGTAGCGCTGCCAAGCACCGCAATACCAGGTGCGATGCTGGCCCTGCAACTCTGCTAATCTGGATTGTGCATTGATTGCTCTCCGGTCGAAAACCGGGTGTTCAAACTGGTAACGATCATGAATCAATGAGGGTTCCGGCTGACTCCCCGGATTGAGCGTGACGATGATGGGAATATCCGTTCCCAGGGGCTGCAGGTTATTCATCCAGTAGCTCAGGCTGACCACGGGGTTAGCGTCTTTCCTCCCTTCAGACAAATAGACCCAGCTGGCCCAGGCTGCCTTACGGTCAGGCATAAATCGCGTATCGCTGTGCAGGACCATCTCATTGGACTGATAGCGGATGTTGCCGATACTCTCCTGTTCCTGCCGGGTTGGTTGATCCAGCATGGCAATCGCCTGATCGGAATGGCAAGCGAATACTACCTGATCATAAGACATCACATTTCCCTGAGTATCATGTACATCAATATGATCGGCATGACGTACGACATTGCGTACACCACAATTCAGACGGATTTGTTCTTTAAAAGGCGCGCTAAGTCGTTGTACATATTCCCTGCTTCCACCTCTGACCGTATACCATTGCGGCTGGTCGTTGACGGTCAATAATCCGTGATTATCAAAGAAACGGATGAAGGTCTTTGCAGGAAAATCCATCATCTGCGCCAATGGGGTGCTCCAGATCGCGCCCCCCATCGCCAGCAAATAATATTCGCGAAACCATGTTCCCACATTCAGCTCATCGAGGCATTGCCCCAGAGTGATCGCATCCTCTTCTTCCAGATAACGTATTGCCTGCTTATTGAAACGTAATATATCTGCGACCATCCTCCAGAAAGCAGGTCTGAAAAGGTTGTGCTTCTGTGCAAAAACATTGCGAAGCCGTTGTGTGCCATATTCCAGCCAGCCGCCATCAATACTGACACCGAATGACATGTCGCTTTTTGCTATTGGTACGTCAAGATGGGTAAAAAGCGCCGTGAGCAGCGGGTAATTGCGATGGTTGAACACGATGAAACCGGTATCGACCGGTACCGTGCCTTCCGGCGTGCCGACCTCTACCGTACGGCTATGTCCCCCGATATATTCATTCGTCTCATACACCGTGATGTCATATGCCTGATGTAGCAAATAGGCCGTTCCTAACCCTGATATTCCGGTTCCGATGATGGCGATTTTCATAGGATCATTCTTCAGTTATGTCATGGTTCTTTATTGTCTGTATCACCTTAAGATACTCCGTGTGAATATGTCTTCTGACAGGAATTTCATACCTGTCACCATACGTCCTACGCCATTGCGTCAGGCTTTCTAACATATGAATTATTGGTAATGTGGGAAGAGGATTTCGATGCGCAGACCGGGAGTATTGTTACTTAAGCTAATCGTCCCTTTATGGAGCTCCAGCGCTGCCTTGGCCAGACTTAACCCCAACCCGCTGCCTTCCGTATGGCGGCTTTTATCCGAACGATAAAAGCGTTCAAAAACCTTTTCCTTCTCTTCTTCCGCAATACCGATTCCTCTGTCAGAGATAGTAATGCGCAGGTTCCCTTTTATCTGATCGAGTGTGATAGTGACCGGGCTTCCCTCAGGTGAAAATTTAATCGCATTATCCAGAAGATTGGCGAAAAGCTGAAAGAGCAGGTCTCTGTCCCCCGAAATGTGCGGGCATTCCTTATACGCGGTTTCTATGGCAATCTGTTTCTCTTCAGCCAGCGGTTCATAGAGTTCTACCACATCCTGCAATACTATCTGTAGATCTACCTCCTCAAACGCCTGATGCCGCTTTCCTTTTTCAATATTGGAAATACGCAGCAAGGCATTAAAGGTCGCCAGCAGATGATCCGCTTCCATTAACAAGGCATCGACAGCTTTCTGATCCAGCGGTTTTTCTCTTGCTGCTTCGAGTTGATTACGTAGTCGGGTGAGCGGGGTACGCAGATCGTGTGCGATGCTGTCGCTGACATCCCGGATACCCTGCATTAACGATTCGACACGTCCAAGCAGCGCATTTAACGTATGCGCTAGGTTGCTTAGATCGTCCCAATTGGTATCGACAGAGATTCTCTGGGATAAATCGCCGGTATCCATAATCTGCTGTGCCGTATTGGCAATGGTGTTAATACGCCCGACGACGAACACGCTGATAAAAAAGCTTACCAGAACGACAATCAACATAAACAGTATGATGAGAATGGAGAACAGCTTCAGCCGTTCATACGTCCGGGTAATGTCATGAATGTCACGGGCGATGAGCAGGCTGGAGCCATCCGAAAAAGTATGGATTTTTGAGGCAACCGCTCGCTTCCGGTTATTCTTCTCTATCGTGAACTGCAGTACCCCTTCCTTGATACGTTCGACGTTGGCGGGAATCCTTTCAATGTTGCCGGCCAGTTTCCTGCCATCCGTGGTGCGGTAAAAATAAAGGGGATAATCTGATTTTTTTGACCGTTCCTGAATATGTTCTATCAGATTTTGCTGGTGATCCCCTCCCATCAGAGCCAGCATATGATCCATTTCATTATCGATGGCCGCTTCTGTTTCACGGATAAAATTCGCCCGGCTGAAATCATAGAGAAAATAACCGAGCAGCAACGCGGCTGTTCCCAGAAGCAGCGTGAACAACGCGGCCATCTTGAAGCTGGAGCTGCGGGTATAGCGCCGAGGCTTATTCTTCAATAATATATCCTGCACCGCGTACCGTCTTAATCAATTTGCCTTCCCGGTCTCCGATCTTCTTTCGCAGACGGCTGATGTGCACATCAATGACATTCGTTTGCGGATCGAAATGGTAATCCCACACCGCTTCAAGCAGCATGGTGCGGGTAACCACCTGTCCCTTATGTCTGAGCAAATATTCCAGGAGATTAAATTCCCTTGCCTGCAAATCAATGAGCGTACCCTGACGGGTTATCTTCCGTGACAGTAAATCCATTTCCAGGCCTGCTGCACAAAGCGTGGTCAGCTGAGAAGAGGGTGTCTGTATGCTGCGTCTTCCTAACACCTCTACCCGCGCCAGCAGTTCGGCAAATGCAAAAGGTTTGACCAGATAGTCATCACCTCCGGCACGCAGCCCTTTTACCTTGTCATCCACATCACCAAGCGCACTCAGGATAAGCACTGGGACGGGATTATCCGCACCCCGGATCGTCTTTAAGATAGTAAGGCCATCTACTTCCGGAAGCATTCGGTCAACGATCAGCACGTCATAACGCTCGGTGGTTGCCAGGAACAGCCCTTCTTTTCCGTCTTCCGCCACATCAACCCCATGCCCGGATTCCTGCAGCCCTTTTGCCACATAATTCCTCACTTGGCTGTCATCTTCGATAAGCAGTATTTTCATCTGATCTATTCTACGTTAAAGCTAAGATATACGTCTTATAGCTGTATTATTATCAAATGTCAGTTGTTTATACTGAGCATTTTCTCCACTTCCCTTCCGCTGTTTCGGCCAACTTGGTGATTGAATCCAGTTCTGCTGGCCTCTCTTGTTATCCTTTGCTATACCCCACGCATGACAACCGACATCACGAACATCCGTAATTTCTCGATCATTGCACATATCGACCACGGCAAGAGCACACTGGCGGACCGGCTGATCCAGCAATGTGGAGCGGTTGAGGAGCGTGAGCTGGGCGAGCAGATGCTCGATAATATGGAGCTAGAGCGCGAGCGCGGCATTACCATCAAATCGCAGACGGTACGGCTGGAATACAAAGCCAAAGACGGGCAAACTTACATTCTTAATCTGATGGATACGCCGGGCCATGTCGATTTTACCTATGAGGTCAGCCGTTGTCTGTCGGCCTGTGAAGGTGCGCTGCTGGTGGTCGATGCGGCGCAGGGTGTGGAGGCGCAGACGCTGGCCAATGTCTATCAGGCAATCGAGCAGGATCTCGAGATCATTCCGGTACTCAACAAGATCGATCTGCCGGCGGCCGAGCCAGATCGGGTAAAAGAGCAGATCGAGGATGTGATCGGCATTGATGCGAGTGATGCGTTAATGGTCTCGGCCAAAACCGGACTGGGCATTGAAGAGCTGCTCAAAGCGATTGTCCAACGCCTGCCGGCACCCAAGTCACCGGAGCAGGACCCGCTCAAAGCGCTGCTCATCGATAGCTGGTATGATACCTATCTCGGTGTCATTATTCTGGTGCGGGTGTATGAGGGCGAACTGCAGAAGGGCCGGAAAATCCGCTTTATGAATGCGGGTGTGACGCAGGACGTCAATCAGGTCGGGGTGTTTACGCCGAAGACGCAAGAAGTGGCGTCGCTGGGACCGGGCGAGGTCGGCTATATCATCACTGGCATCAAACAGGTGGCCGATACCAAGGTCGGCGATACGATCACGGAAGAGAAAAATCAAACGCCGGAGCCGCTGCCGGGATTCAAACCGGTGCAGCCGGTGGTGTTCTGCGGCATCTACCCGACCGATAACGGCCAGTATGATCATCTGCGCGATTCGCTGTCGAAGCTGCATCTGAACGATGCGAGTTTTCTCTATGAACCGGAAAGTTCTACTGCTTTGGGGCTGGGTTTTCGTTGCGGTTTTCTCGGGCTGTTGCATCTGGAGATTATTCAGGAGCGTCTGGAGCGCGAATATGACGTTGATCTGATTACCACGGCGCCGAGCGTGAGCTATCAGCTGACCATGACCGATGGGGCCGAAATGGAACTGCATAATCCGACCGACTACCCTGATCCGGTCAAGGTGGCGGAGATTCGTGAGCCGTGGATTCGCGCCACCATCATGGTGCCCGATGATTATCTGGGCAATGTCCTGTCGCTTTGTACCGAAAAGCGCGGGGTGCAGGAGAACCTTACCTATGTCGGCAGCCGGGCGATGGCGGTCTACAGGTTGCCGCTCAATGAAGTGGTGTTTGATTTTTACGACCGGTTGAAAAGCTGCTCGAAAGGCTATGCATCGTTTGATTATGAGATGGCTGGCTATGAGGTGGGCGATCTGGTCAAGCTGTCGATCTTGGTCAATGGTGAGCCGGTCGATGCGCTGGCGCTGATGGTGCACCGTTCTCAGGCCGAGCAGCGAGGCCGGGCGCTGTGTGCGAAGTTGAAAGATTTGATCCCCAAACATCTGTTCAAAATTCCGATTCAGGCGGCAATCGGCGGCAAGATCATCGCGCGCGAGACGATTTCGGCGATGCGCAAGGACGTGACCGCGAAATGTTATGGTGGTGATATTACCCGAAAACGCAAACTGCTGGAGAAGCAGAAGAAGGGTAAGAAAAAGATGCGCTCGATCGGCAATGTCGACATTCCGCAAAGCGCGTTTATTGCTGCGCTCAAAATGGGTGATGAGTAAATCATATAAACTGTCTGTAGGGTACTTAGCTTGCTACGGCACCAGTTCCCAATAGAGTCCACAATGATTGACAGTCTCTGTTAGGTTATATTCCAACCCCGTGCCGGTCGTACAATCCACTGCTGTACCAAGTCCATGTGCGATGACCTTGCCGCTGGCGGGCAAACCGTCATCTTTTTTCGTATCCATATTCCACGCTTCTTCCGGAGTAAATACACCTAGATTGTCGTTAAATCCGCTACTCACATTAAATATGTGTGGTTGTGCGATTGTCATCGCCAGATAGATCGATGAGGTTAGCACTTCATGTGCGTTGGGGATAGCGCCATTGCCGCTAGCCGAATTATGCCATGGTCCGGACACAAACATCCCTTTGCTTTCTGCTGCGGGTACGCGTGGATAGCCTTGTCCTAAAATGGCGGTGCCATCATAATTACCCCCCAACAACCCAGCCTGGTTCAGCTGAATAAAAAATTGCGGACGTTCGCCATCAAAATACCAATTGTCTGGGGTTGTAAAACTACCTCCATGTGCTCCACCAATCACTTGAATTGTGCCATCGCCATTGCCATCGAGTGCGGTGGGCCAGAAATTACTGGCGTTTCGTAAATCGCCGGGCCAGCCGAAATAGCGGTCACGAAACGTATGCATGGCGGCGATATAGGTTTCTGGTGTTGTAATTGTTTTGCGCAACTCCGCATTACGTATGAGGTTTTGCCCGGTGAGAATGCCGCCGGTCAGCAAACCGAGGATCACCAGAACAATACTTAATTCAACTAACGAAAAACCACGCATGATACTTCTCCCTTCGCTGGTGGACGGGGAGTTCATAAACCTTCAAACAGAGAGGTCCCGCTGGTCTTTAGGCAAGCCCTGGACATGCACCAACGGCTCCCCGACCATGGGAAGATCGAGGAGTATGAATAACGGTCATACCAACCGCTGTTTGAAGGGGTTATGACGCCCCGCGATAATCATAATCACCGCAACATTATTCTAACAAACTCATGATAAAGAAGCAATGTCGATATTCCGCAAAGCGCGTTTATTGCTGCGCTCAAGATGAGTGATGAGTCGTGAGATTTACACGGCGTGCTGTAAAGAAGGCGCCACTATGATTTACGGTACAAGTTCCCAATATAATCCGCAATGTTCAATGGTTTCCGTCAGATTATATTCTAAGCCCGTAGCGATGGTACAGTCTTCGGCACCACCCAGACTACCATGCGCAACGACTTTGCCACTGGCGGGCAAACCATCATCCTTCTTGACATCCATATTCCAGGCCTCTTCAGGTAAAAACAGACCGTATGTATCGTTAAACAAGCCATTAACATTAAACCAAGCGGGTTGTGCAATCGTCATCGCCAGATAGATGGACGCAGATAGGGAGCTTACTGCATCGGGAATGGCTCCATTTCCTCCGGTGTCGGGATACCACTTCCCGGTAACAAACATGCCTTTACCGGAAGCAGCCGGCACACGGGGGTAGCCCTGTCCCAATACCGCAGAACCGTCATAACTGCCTTCCAGCAACCCGGCCAGATTCAGCTGAATGAAAAATTGCGGGCGTTCTCCATCAAAAAATGGATTGTCAGGCAACGTATAAGAAGTAGCATATACACTAGCCGCTTCGATCTGCCCATCACCATCGCCGTCCACTGCTGTCGGCCAGAAGTCGCTGGCATTGCGTAAATCACCTGGCCAACCGAAATATTGATCACGAAAAATATGCATGGCCGAGATATATTCCTCTGCCACTGTCATGGTTTTACGCAACTCTGCTGCGCGGATAAGATTCTGGCCGGTTAAAATCCCACCCGTCAACAAGCCAAGAATAACCAATACAATACTTAATTCGACTAATGAAAAACCACGCATAATCAATCTCCCTCAGTTGGTGGACGGGGAGTTCGAAAAACCTACTCTAAGAAAGGTCTCCGCAGGCCTTTGGGTAACACCTTGGACATACGCCAGCGGCTCCCCGGCCATAAGGTCGAGGAGTATGAATGACGGTCATACGAACCGCTTAGAGTAAAGGATTTCGACACCCCAGGATTTACATCCTGTTGTAGCATAGCAAGTTCAGGGCGCAAAAGCAATGTCGACATTCCGCAAAGTGCGTTCATCGCCGCGCTCAAGATGAGTGATGAGTAAGCTATTTCATTTTAACTTCACTGAATTGTCATATGGTTGACTGATTTCTTAGGCTATAATTCCGTCATCCTTAACGTTTATGAAAGGGATGTAACGTGGCAGAGAAAAAAGGTGGGGAACGGCCCTATACAGGACGACCTGGCTCCTTCCCGGGTGGAGGAAATGGGAGCGGAAGAGGCGGGCGTAAAACGCCCTATGGAACTGGTCCCGGACCCGGCCGTTCCGCCCACCCTCAAGGGGGAAGAGAAGATCCTAATATAGTGCAACAAAAAATTGGAAAATTAAAAGCTTCGGGCCGTCATGAGGGAAGTGCACCAAGACGGGTGGGTAGTGGGCCACAAGAGAAAAAAGAACGTCCCAAAGTAGACGCTCTGTTGATGCGGGATGTGGCTGACAGTTATATCGATTGGGTGATTGCACAAATGGTATCGGAGGATAGGACTGTGCACGATAGATATGAAGCCAGTTATGAAGGGGCAAAACAAACTCTTAAAGAAGCGGCATTGGCGTCTAAAACTGTTTTTGCAGGGGACCATAAAGCGTTTCTAGAACTACTTTCTGAAGAAGGATTTGCAGCAGGTATTGAGGCGGCTGCCAGCGAGCATGTAGACAGGCTGCAGGAATGGGATGAATATTTTAGTCAATCTGTCAATGCAAGCATTCAGGCGATGATTGGCGAGGGTGATATGTTAAGGTTCGTAAAAGGAAAAATGAGAGACATAGGGGACATATCATCGCCATCCAATGAAACAGTTAAAGCTATTGCTGGTAACGTGCGGTCAAAGTTGGAGGGAGTGGCGACCTCCCATCATGTCATGGCGGCCGGTGTATCGGAGGAGATATTGCCCAGGCTGTTGAAGGTGATAAGTAATAAGGGTCCCCAACAAAATAGATAAAATCCTTAAGAAATTAACTTTTTCGTAACCTTCTCTTGCTACGCTTGGTGGCATGAACTGGCAAGCGAGCAATAATCTGTTGGATACACTGGGCATTCTGCCGCCGGTGCAATGGTGCTTTAAGGGATTGAATCCGGACGGTACGCGCAACGAACTGCTCCTGCGGCGTGTGAAGCAGGGGAATGAAGCGGAAGTCGAGGAAAAAGACCACACCGAATTTGAGACGCATTATAAGGGTAAATTCAGCCATGCGGCGTCATTGTGCGAGCATATTCATGATCGCTATGCCGAACGGGTGCTGGGAGAATGGGGCGAAGGCGTGACATACAGCCTGCTGGAGCAGATGGTCGAGGTTGCCAGACATCAGGCTGCATTATTGGAATTATTTATTCCCAAAGGAAAAATCGAAATCTATGCGCCAGAATTCCGCTATTTTCAGCCGCAATATATCGCGGCGAACTATACGCTGAAACTCCATGCCGATGATATGCTGAAGCATAAGAGAGGGAATCTGTTTTCCCGATTGATTGCCCAGCATCTCGATTATCCTTACGCACCGGGCGAGCGGCGTTTTTCCACCTCTAAATTATTTGATTTGTGTTTCGCTGCAGAAAAGCTGATTGCTCCGAAAGGACTGGCGGCGCATATTGATACATCGCTGGAAAAGGCTGGCATGTATCAATCGGCACGCCATGAAACAGACGAGCTGGAACAGGTGCGCGCCCTGCTGGGCGGCGCTCCGGCATCGATTGCCAATTCCTATACACGCGTGTTGCAGCGCGAACGGTTTGCGCATCTGGTTGAAGCTTTATATACCGCATCCTCCGTAGCGAAGAAAAAGTCACCGATTCTGACGCATTACAAGCAATTGATCGAGGTGGATTTACTTTCTCACAAACAACGACAGTATAAAGATTATCCGTCAAAAACCGTGGACGAAATGGCCGAAGCGCTCCACGTCCCACTCATGATAATTTTCGAGGCAGGCAGGCATGAACGAATTACAGACAACACTGGATAAGGTCGCCGAAGCACCGGGCGAGCGTACGCGCGAAATGCTGGGGCAGGATTTTGCCAAACAGCTAACAGCGCTGATTGACGACTATTCTGCCAAACTCGCGGCAGATTGCGGGGTGAATATTCATATCCATATTCATGGCGGACAGGAAAAAAACTAGATCTAACCTGAACGTTTAGCGATAGAAAAATGTCATCGAATTGTCATCCTGTGTCAATTGTCGGAGTGATATGCTGCCTCTGTCAAGGATGGGGTGAAGGATAATGACGACGAATTGGGCAGATTCGGTGAGGGGAGAGAAATCTTCCAAAGTCAAACAGACGGATTTTATCAGCAACGATCAATTGAAGGCATTGATAAAAGAAATTAAGTGTTTAGGAAAAGAGGCTCAACAATGGAGAAATGAACCGGAGAACCTTACTACAGAAGGTAAATTATTTCATGAGATGAAACGGGAAAAAAGCCCTTTAAATGGAGAATGGCGCGAATCTCCGGTAACACAAAAAGATAAAGAAGTACATGAAAAGCTCAGTGCATTTTTGCAGGCGCTGACTCCCAATATTCCAATTGTCAGTGAAGAGGAAGAGGATGAAAATAAAAATCGTCAACTGCATCAAAATCCTACTTATTGGGTCATGGATCCGATTGACGGTACCAGTAACTTTATTAGCGACAAGAAGCAATATGGTGTGTTGCTGGGGTTGGTGCATGATGGCCGTCCGATTATGGGCATCACCTATTATCCCGAATATGACATGTTATGTTACACTAAAGGTGGTAAAGCCTTCAGAGAAAAAGACGGAAACACAGAAGAGTTACATATTGGTGAACCATTTCGGTGTGATAGCAGCGAAGGACCGCAGGTGCTGCGCATTACCCCTCGTGTTAAAAAAGCAAAAGCACAACCTGCTGCGTTAACAAAAAGAAAAATTGACACAGAATCTTTGAGGCCTGAAGCGATAGACTATGAGGATTATCCGGACGAAATGATTTTGCTGGATGGCAAGGCGCAACTGGGTAGCATTAATAATGGCGGGTATGAATGGGATATCGCG
Source organism: Rickettsiales bacterium (assembly GCA_028281385.1). GTDB lineage: Bacteria > Pseudomonadota > Alphaproteobacteria > Rickettsiales > UBA3002 > JANQJY01. The sequence goes on from JANQJY010000004.1 coordinate 26,285, forward strand.
GGGAGACAAGCGATTTTTGAAGCAGCAGGCGGGCTGTTTGTCGATAAGAAAACGGGATGGGCTCCCCAGTTTGGCCGTTCTAATCCGCGAGGAGATCTATTTGTAGACCCCATGTGGACGGGGCATCCCAAGACGCTTGAAGCGCTGAAATTATTGCAGGAAACGGAAAGAACACACAGTGCGGGTGGTCGTTCTCACACATAATCTGCTTGCAAAGCTGCGTCAGTCTCGTTAATTCATTCGCATACCATCTGTGGGGCATTAGCTCAGTTGGTAGAGCGCTACAATGGCATTGTAGAGGTCAGCGGTTCGACTCCGCTATGCTCCACCATTTCATACCTAAACGGACCACAATAGAACTGTCTTCAGGGAATTTTCTGGTAAGATCTAAGGCTTCTAAACATTTTCAGGGTAATTATACCTTTCCATTCTTGCTTTGCTTGTTCCCACTCACTGGTAAAACTATTATTCCACGACCAAAACGGTAGCCATGCACCATCCTTTTGTTGTTGTGTGAGTTCATAATCAATTTGTTTTTGGATTTCATCATGTAAAACACCTGCCAACGGTGAGTGAGAAAAGGGGGCAAACCATAGGGGTTTCGCACAATAATCTGACCATTTTTGTGTGTCTATCTCCACAACTAGCAAAACAGTTTTCTTTAGCTTTTCCAGAACTTCCTTACTTAGGTGCTCAGGAAAATGACGTGCTTCTACTAGCCAAAGGTAACATAGGATGTCATGCATCTCCATTTCATCAGATAACATATGCAGGCATTCCATCGCCATATCAGTAAAGGTTGCCAATAATATTGGGTCAATCAAGGTATGGTAATGCCAAAAGTGACCAATAATCTCTGCCCCTGCATTGGCCTGGAATTTTTCTGAATAGGTTAGCCCGTGTTCCGGTTTAAAGTGCCACCAGGGTGCATGAGGGTAATCATTTACTTGTGTTGGTACATTGTGCCAAGCGTTACGATCAGGATCGTATTGCCGTAATAAATACATTATGGCTTTTCGTACCAGCATATTTTCAGGAGGTGCATTAATTTCACGCAATACCTGCAAGGCGATGCTCGTAGCCAGAACAGAGCTTGCTGGCAAACGAAAGTCTGGCTCAAGAGCATGCCCAAAACCACCATCATCGTTTTGGAACAATGTAAGCTCACCTAAAACAGTATTGGCATCACCACACTCAAAATGATACTCATACAATGCTCTCTCTAAAGGTCGAGCAAAACTGTAAATAAAATTTCTGGCTTTGGTGATAGAAACTTTTTGCATTTTATTCATGCCAATGAAACCCCTTGCTATATGCGTTATTATATGTGACCTCTAAGACGTTACCAAACAAAAATCTTTCTATTAAAGTGAGTTGAATGATTGATTAGTAAGGCCAAGCGTTGTAGATCTTCTACAAACTCTTGAGCGGAAAGGTTCGAGGTTAGTCCTTTTAGCTCCACCACTTTGTTCAAACAGTTTTTTAACTGGATTTCATTGGCTTGCGTGTTCGCTAAAAGATGAAATAGTTTCCTTAAGATTTTGTTTTGCTTTTTTTAAGGCTTACTTTTTGTATATGCTCCGGACAAAGAAGCTCTACGGAAATACCTTTCTTTTTAAGTACTTCTTTAAATTTCCACCAGTGATGATCAGAAGCCGCAGCAATCGGTGGCTTCATGGGGTGAGTGTTTGCAACCGCTACAAATTTTTTATCACTTTTATCAAAACCATTCAATTCTGCGCAATTCGGAAACTCTGCATAGTTATCATCGGTTTGTGTAATAGTGACTCTATCTTCCAGCGGAAAATGCCACTGATTATCATGAACCCATTTCATGAAAGCATCTCCTAGACCAGGTTGCCCGCTCATAGACAACTGTTTTCTATACTCGTCAAAAATTTCACCGCCAGCGTCGACAACAAGCTTCAATTCTTCATTTAAAATCTTTTTGATTTTTTCTGCACAACTCAGAGCGCAATCCACCATATTATCAGGAAGTTCTGCAATATTCGTGGCACTATTTGCTATTTTGGGGACATTTGTGTCCACTACATATTTGGCGGTCGCTTTCCTCATTGTGAATTCTACTTTTTATTCATTTGTGCTTTGCGTTTTTTTAATGCCGCTACAGTTTGGTCTGCAATATCGCCAGCAACATCACCGAAGAAGTTTTCTGGCCAGTTCAAAACATTGCCAAACAGATCAATCTTCAACTCTTCCAGCTTTGGCGGATAAGCCGCAACATTAGCAAAATATGCGGATACCTTGTCTTTGGAGACGTTATCTTCAGCAATTCTTTTTTGTAACCTTCTGAGAAAATGCTCGGAATGAGTTTCAACAATGAGTTGGATATTTCTATTTTCCCCGTACTCTTTAGAATTAATTACATCAATAAATACATCTGCTAAAGCAGCTTGGGCGCTAGGATGTAAGTGTATTTCAGGCTGTTCCATTATAATAACAGAATTCTTTGGAGCATAAAAACATTGAACAAGCACTGGCAATACTTGTGATATACCAAAGCCTACGTCCGGCAGATCAACGTAATCTTTGCTACCTTTTGTGCGCACTTTTACATCGTATTCATGGCGCCCTTCCGCGATACGTTTGACCTTAAACTCATCGATTAGCCCCATCTCTTTGAGCTTTGAGGCAATGATTTCTTCAAACGGTTTGGTTGGTCTTTTGTGGCCTAAACCAATTCTTCTTTTTTTTGCGGCCAACAATGCAGGAATAGTATCTTCGCCAGCATTTCCCACACTCTCTGGCTCAGTGCCTGTCCATTTGTATAAGCGGGCAGGTTTTTCTCTCATCGGGCCGAGATAAAAGACCGATCTGAATAATTTCTCATGCTGAAGATTTAATTGTTGAACGAAGTCTGCATTTTGATGATACGCAACAACTTCTTCGGGAAAAGCATAAAACTTATAGGGCGCCTTGAATGGCCAAGCCCTTTGAAGCTGACGTACTAAACTATATCCGGTAGAATCAACTTTATACTCATGTTTATCTTCGGCACGTTTCATAGTTACGGATATACCTGCAACATCATACTTAAAATGCTCAACTATAAGTGTGTTTTGATTTTTGGTATCCAAACTAACTTCTGCGTCAAAAGACATATCGTTGCCACTATACGTGGTGCTGGATTTTGTATCTTTAAATTTGAGTATAGGCTCGAAATCCCATTGATATTGAAAAGATATTTTATTTTCAGGATCACGATGAAAAACCATTTCCTGAAAAGAACCTAACTCTACTGCAGAGTTCCCATCCCCAGGAAAAAACACTGCTTTACGCTCAGAGGATAACGCTGTTTGCTTAAGCATCATCAAAAACTGGCCAATACTTGATTTTCCAGAACTATTCGTGCCAAAGAAAAGCGTTATTGGAGACATTGTGATACTTCCAGTATCGCTCCATCCTTTGAAATTCTTGATGTGTAAATTTTTTAGCATATCGGAAGCTTAGCTGATTAATTTTTTTGTGTCAGCTGTATTATGGACTCAAACTTCCTATTCAAAACCATCTTTGCAATTTGCTCAATAGTCTTCACCAATTCAACCTCCTGCTCTTCGGTCAGATCGAAATTATCAATATGTGGGCGGTAAGGTTCAAGGTCGGTTATTTTCATCAGTCAACTCCTTTTTGAACTGATTCATGCCTCCTTTCCGAGAACTAGCAAGCCATTTCCTGACTGGCAATCTGCTCAATCGCATTCGCCAATCATGCATTACATTGAGCATCGGTTTACATAAGATTGCCGATCCTCCACCATAAAATATTTGCCTGTCAGCGCATAACAACGAGAAATCACTCAATGTCTTTTACCAAATGCCTGAACAGCCCATAGTCCCAGTGGCGCATGGCCGTGACCAGAGTGGTACCCTCGCGCTGATCAATGGGCAGAGACGCATCGTCACGATTCATATCGCTGAACTCACGTACAAGCCGTTTGATTTTTCGCTGGAACTCTGCGGCACTGGCTTTTGACAAGGTTGCATTCATTACATGCAGGCAGGCGGTATCTCCATCAAACCCGCTGTTGAAGTATTCTTTACCGATATGGGTGCGAAAAAATTGTTCGAAAGGGCCGTTCGGATGCCACATGAAATGTTTGTCAATAAGGAGGCGCACGCGATCACCGGGAAGCAGCTCGATAATTCCGATCTTTTCCAGCTTCAGTAATTTGCGAACACATTGGGTTTTCGTCAGCGTGAAATGCTGCGTGATGTTTTCGACAGTCCAAAAATTAAAGACACATACCGTGACCAGCAGGAGTTCGAGATCTTCGGTGATTTCGCGCTCCTGCTGAATTGTCAGCTGCGTAATCTGATTACGGTTGGCTTCCATCTGTTTGACCAGATCGCTGATTTCCATTCCAATCATCTGGCAGATATGATCGAGTCGTTCGAGTGAAAGATTCTCTTCGGCAAAAATACGTTTGATACTGGCTTCTGATAAGCTCAGAGATTCTGCAACATCGGCATAGGTTTTGCCTTTTGCCTTCAGGCATTGTTTGAGTGCGGAAATTAAGTCAGCGGTTTGAGCCATATATCCTCAGAAGTATCATATGATGATACTAAATAGATAATATTTGGCAACTATAAGATAAATGGTATCGGAAAATTGTCTCGTTTGGCATGCTGTGACTGACAAACCAACCATAAGGAGTCACACCATGAATATACTCACCCGAATTTCGGCGACCATAACCGGTAAGCTGGATGAAGCCGTCTCTCATGTTGAAAATCACGATGCGGTGGTAGCAGTAGCCCTGAAAGATACACGTGCTGCCGTTGCAAAAGCATGCGTGCGCCTCGAACAGGTACGCAGAGACGGAACATCCATGCGTCAGCGCCTCGAACAGCTGCAGCAGAAAGAAACGTTATGGGCACAACGCGCACGTGCGATGGCGAGCGAAGATGAGGCCAAAGCACTGGAATGTGTTGCGCGTCGTAATCAGTGCCGTGAACAAATCGCTAAACTGAACGAAGCGTTAATCCGCCATGAAGAACTGGAACAAAAGGTCGGAGCAAATGTGACGCGGATGGAAGAACGCCTGCGTGAAATGAACCATCAGCAGCATCTGATGCGTTCCCGCCAGTCGACAGCGGATGCGATGCGCATCATCAACAGGATCGAGGATCGTTCTTCCTGTGGAATCGACGCCACCTTTGATCGCTGGGAAATGCTGATCACCGAGACCGAATATGCCAATGGTAATCTGCCGGATATTGATACGCTGGATATGGCCTTTGTCAGGGAAGAACAGACCGCTGAGTTGAAAGCTGAACTGGATCAACTGCTTCAGGGAAAGGAGTAAATCATGACGAGTATCTGTAGGGAGAATATGACAGTGCCCAATGAAGGCATTGTCAATACAATGCGCCAGTTTGCCGGTTTTGCCAGCATCATGCGCATCTGTGGCGCATTAACCATTGTCGCAGCCATGTCTGCCTTTCTCATGCAGGGATGGCAGGAAGGGGATGATATCAGCCGTTACTATATGCTGCTGATGCAAACAGGCCTTCTGGCAGCCTGTGGTTTTGCGTTAAGTTTCATCTTCAAGGAAAATAAAGGCGCGCGCGTCTTTTTTGGTCTGGGACTGATTTCGATTACGGTCAATATGACCACGTTCGGCGCACTTATTTTCTCGACCATGCAGTGGGGAAGCGCATTGGTGGAATATCCTGCCTTTGCACAATGGAAAGCCCTCGGCATGGATCAGTTGTTGCTGGCATTCGCAGCTACGATAGTCTGTTGCGGGCCGATAACCGCCTTCAGCCATAAAGTGTTTGCACGGCAATCCGCCACATTATTGTCGGGCATTTTTCTGGCCATGAATCTGCTGCTTTTATTGCCGGTACGCGAATCATGGGCGGTCGGTCTGGTCGCCATGGCGGCCATAATGATGCCACTCTGGCTATTGCACAAACACATACGTGAAGATATCGCTTTGCGTACACCGGAAGGTCTGTTCGCCATCGCAAGTCTTCTGGCGCCTGGAGGCATCATCATCTTCCGCAGCCTGTGGCTTTACCCGCTCGATGAATTGCTGTCGCTGATTTTATCCGGCACCGCGTATGTTGCACTTCGGTTTGCCATCGTGCAAATGGATGAAACGGTGATGATTCGCCGCATCATGAATGGCCTGTCGGTTGCGGTTGCGTTTACCGTGGCACTTTCATGTGCATCGATCGCTGCTGACCTGTTACCGGATGAACTGGTGGTGATGGCCTTTACCGTACCGCTTGGTGCATTGATGCTTGATGTCGCATCGCGCAGTAACACCCCTCAGAACATGATCCAGTTTGCCATTATTATGCTGACCATCGTGCATCTTATTGCTTTGCGTATCGAACCATCCTTACTCGCCGGATGTGTCGCCATGGTAGCAGGAACAGGCATCATACTGCTTGCGAATTACTACGGTATAGGCTGCGGATTGTATCTTGGGAGCGCAACGGCTGTGACTGGTGTAGCGGTTCAGCTTATTTATTTCCTGGACACAATAGATTTTTCGAACTGGATTACCCTGTCGATTACCGGTGCAGGCATCATTGTGTCGGCATCACTCGTCGAGCGCCATGGCGTCTATCTTAGACTTAAACTCAATCAATTTCGTCATCAGGCATGATCACTGGTTATATTGTGTGACTGGAAAGGCAGGGTTTTCTCTGCCTTTCTTTTTGGGTTCATAAAAAAGTATCAAGCATTACCCCTATGAATTGCGTTGTCAGGAAATTATGCTAAAATGCTAGAATGCTCAGCAAATGTCTAAACCGTCTTGTGAGTATTGCATTGGTTGTTACGCTCAGTGCTGGCAGTGTGAATGCATTTGTAATGACATGTTATGGAAACAAGGAACCGGCACCGCACACAATCGCCTGTCATGATATGGAAGCGAAACATGAACAGGAGAAAGAGACATGCTGTATCAATACTTTCTGTGCCAATTGTTTTATCCAGCTTGCCAGTCTGGGAAATAACCTGCCTGCCCATAACGCTCTGGTAAGTGGGTTGTTATTTGGTCACTATTCCGATCACCTTAAGGGCGGGTTCCCTGAAGGGCTGGAGCGTCCTCCGAAAATCCTTGTCTAGTATCTTTATTATTTATTCAATCAACTAACTAAATGAGGATTCTATGTTTAAAACACTTATTCCAGTTATCATGCTGGTGTTTGTCACAGCCTGTGCAAACGTACAGGGTACTTCCGACGCCGGTATGGCGACTCCATGCCAGTGCTGTGAGCAGTGTGCCTGTTGTCAATCCGGTGATTGTGAGTGCCGGAGTGCTGGGCAATGTTCCTGTTGTGATAGCAGCCATTGCGCATGCTGCAAGAGCGGCACGGGCAAAATGTGTCACGGCAAAATGAAGGGTATATCTTCCGCAAAGGAAGGTAAGTCCTGCAAGGCCTGTCTTGGAGCTGAAAAGCAACGATGAGCAGGTAACGTTAATGCGGGGGATGGTCGGATGTCCGGCCATCCCTTCAGCATTGTTAGAGAGATAAACTACTACTCATAGCCGAGCCGTTCCATGATCGGCAGCAGTTTTTCCTTATGCGGGTCGAAATAATTTTCCCATGGCTTCCATTTAGCAATTGCCTGAGTATACATCGGCTGGTCGGGGTACGCACACCGCGTTTCTGTTTATGTTCATAGTAACGCAGGATTTTGTCATCCCATGGTTTTTCCATAAAGTCGCAGACTTTGAGGACGTAAGATTCAAAGTCGGATACCATGTCTTCATATTTCATGACCAGCAGGTTAATCGGCAGGGTACGCTCATATTCCAGCCATAGTTCCATGAAATGGATATAATTTTCTACAGTACTGTCAAACTCCCGGAAATTGGCCGACATGTTATTAGGCACAAAGTTTTGTGACCCACATTCAACTGCCGATTTTAGGCGATAAAATGCAATACCAACTTGCAATGTAACCTCTATCACAATAAAAAATTCTCAAGGAGAAAATAGTATGACATGGCGCATAAAAGGAATTGCTATCATACTGACTGCCTTGGCATTTGCATTGGGTTCGTGGATCTTTCTGGCTTCTGATCCCACCACTGATGACGATAGTGATTTTACCTTTGTCTCTGAGAAAGACAGCAGTTTCGAGTTGATTGACAAGGCGAGCAAAACCGATGCTGTTGATGAAGAAACGGCACTATTGTATAAAGCTTATGCCTTGTTTGGCGATGAGCGTTTGCCGGTTGAATATGCCAGTGATGTCGTCCCCTTTGAAAGCCATGTGCTGGATGATATTCGTGGTAGGCTGAGCCGTTTGTCGCCTGAAAGCCAGAAGGTGTTAGCCCCTTTCTTGAAACGGCCGGATGATCCGGATAGTTATGTTAATCAGCGCTTTCTGGCACAGCAGGAGGCAGGCGGAAAAGCAGCACAAAACAGTCTCATCAGCACGGCTTATGCGGCTCGTCCGCATATGCAGTTCTCAGCATTGTTTCCCTCGGACAGGACCGTGATTTCGGCCGACAATAGGGTGAAAATATGGTATCCAGCCGATACATCCACGGCCAAAGCCGGCGCGTACCAGCAAATGGCCAACGCGATCAAAAAGGAACTCGACCAGCAACATATCATGCAGCGTTTTGCAAGCCTTCTGGCGCGCAATCCGGTATCGGATATGCCGTTTGGCGGTGATGACAAGTTGGATATCTATATTATGCCGGGGCTGGGCGTAAACGGGATGGCGCCCTCGGATGCGCCCGGTTATCCTTCCAGCGCTTACGTTATGATCAATGCTAACCTGATGAATGATCCCCGCTATTTGCGCAATGCCGTTGCGCATGAGATATTTCACGTATTCCAGGCAGCATTTAAACTTAACCCTGGTTATGATAAGTGGTGGCGAGAGGCCAGTGCTACCTGGTCGGAGAACTTTATTTATAGTAAGGATGATACCGAGCAGGAACGGCTAAAGCTGTTTTTTCCTTACCCTAAAACCAGCCTCGATTCGGAGGTTGATCCACAATATCATGAATATGGTGCCTATATTTTTGCCTATTACCTTACCCAGAATCTCGGTGATTCCATGATGAAAAAAATTCACGAAACCTGCGAAGCCTATAGCAGTTGTCTTAAAGCGATAGATGTAGCGATTCCCGGCGGTTTCAAGAAGCATTGGCGTGAATTTACGTTGTGGAATTATAATAAAGAACCAAGCAAAAAATATACGGACCCAAGTGGACATTTTTCACCTAAATCCTCGATCGACAGTGTGCAGAATAAAAAAATCGATATTGAGAAAGATGAAAAAGACATCGACATCGATGAACTGGAGTGGCTATCGGCGCAACTTGTTACGGCTACTAATAACGTTGATCGCGGTGATGTGAAAAAAGTCGAGTTTAGCGAGTTAGATAAATTTACGTCTAACCTTGATGGTGCATCGATTAAGGCCATTGTCTATTTCAAGGATAAAGCGCCGGCGGTGGAAGACTGGACAGACAAAAAGCAACGCACATTTTGTATTGATTGCGGTGGCAGGAGTTCCAGCGAGTGCAAGGAAGAGGATTTTGAGAAAGTGGTGCTGGTGTTTGCCAACGGGCATCGTGAAAACATGCTGCCTGCTTCAACCATTAAGGTCGAAGGTAAAGAACCTGCGTGCAGTGGCAGCTGGAAAGGGATGCTAAAAGTTACCCAGACCATGACGCTTCCCATGAATATTCGTCATAGCTGGACAGTGGTAATCAAGGAAGAGCTTGAAGAGGTCGAAGTTGGCAAGGTTGGCAATGTCAATCCACTTTCCGCATTGAAGGATCCAACAGTCGAGCTTGAATATCATGTCATGAAACAGGATATCACCTTCGATTATCTTGAAAGCCATATTGCCGGACCGGTCACCGGCAAAGGTCATGCGGTGCGCGAACACCCGCATCCGCAAAAACGGGGAACGCTGATTAAAGATGATCATGAACTCGATACAGTCGTGCGTTTTATCAAAATGAAAGATTATAGCGATAAGGGAGTACAGGCGGTACTCGGACATGGGGAATATTATTTGCTTGATGATGACAAAATTTATGGTGACTGTAATTTTGTCACCTATTCGCATGACGGGGTGAAATGTCCGCGCTTTACCTATGAAACTGGCCAGTATTTTATCGGTGGTGATGCCTTTCGCGGTATTGAAGTCACGCCGACTGATAATAACCGCCGCTTTAAAGGATCAAAATCAACCGTTGATCCAATTATGGGCCGTGTGAAAGTCGATATGTGGTGGGATTATCAGCGCGTATTTGAATAAACGCATCTCATCTGGTTCAACCACTATTTACCTCCGATTTGCCAACCTGGTCCGGACATTTGGTATCGTGCGCCTGGGCTTCTTTTTGGTAACCAATCGCCACAATTTCACCGAACTGTCATACAAATTAAGATTTGTTAATTTACAATTAACCTGTCGGAAGTAGTGCCGGTTATCCGCACGAGCTTCTTATGTGTAAGGGTAAAAAACATAAATGAAATTTGAGCAAGATCATGATGCATGCGGTGTGGGGCAGGTGGTTGACCTGGAGGCGAGCATGGTGCGCTCGCTACAAGAAAACAAGCAGGCTGCGATAGCTGGTTTGCAACGTCATGATATTCTGCAAGAGGGCATTGATGAGCTCATTTGTAATCATCACCGTATCGGTGTATTGCCCGATGGAACGGGGGATGGCTGCGGTATTGCGACGGATATTCCGATTGATTTCTATAATGGAGTGCTTGAAAAAGAAGGTTTGGGCTCCGAGCATTCATATGAATTTGGAAAATTGGCGATTGGCCAGCTCTTCTTACCACAAGATAATAGTTTGCGAGTTAATGAAAAGTCTCCCAAAGAGGTGATTGAAGCTCTCATTAAGGCCGATGTCCGGTTTAAGTTTATTGGATTTCGCAAAGTGCCAGCCAATAATACCGGTTTGAGTGAGCGTGCCAAGCGCACCATGCCGGATTTGGAGCAAGTCTTTTTCGCGGTTAAAGATGGGGTGGATCAGCAGGAAGCCGAACGGGCCTGCATTGAAATGCAGGGAAAAATTGACCAGGCATGTGCTGCCTTTAATAACGAACAAACCGAAGAGAAAAACCGTGTGAATGTGGTATCCATGAGCACCGATACCATTGCGTGGAAAGGGATGCTGCGCCCGGACCAGTTACAAGGTTTCTACAGTGACTTGGGTGAAAAAGATTATAGAGCTTCACGGGTACTTTATCACGGACGTATGTCGACCAATAGTGACCCGCAATGGGCCTATGCGCATCCCAATAACAAAATCGGTCATAATGGTGAAATCAATACGATAGAAGGCAATCGTGCTGATCGTCATGCTTTCGGATTGGAAATTGCGCGGGATAAGGCAATGATTGCGGCAGAACGCGGGTCCGACTCACGCACCTTTGCTGCGGATGTGGCGGAACAGTTTAAGCGTGATGGCATGCCTTATTCACAAGCGGTTGCGATGTTGCTGCGTCCGGCTTATCTTAATGACCCGTCACTGAGTGATCAGGCCAAAGCGATGCTGCATGTGTTTGATCTTGAACGTAAGGCCTATACGGGACCGGCGCATATCGTAGCATCGACGGATGAAGAACAATTGGCGGCTTTGGACCCAAGTGGACTGCGTCCATCGCGTTATGCGCTGACCATCAAAAAGATTCCGGAAGGTGAAGACGGTGCAAAACTGGCGGCGGAGATGGAGCGTCGAAAAGCTGCATATGGCTGGCCCTATAATCTGGTGCCGGAAGGCCATATGCTGGCCAAACTGCATATTGGATCTGAAGATTTATGGCAGGATAAGGAGCTCAGGAAAAAAGGTGAATATGTGCTGGTGCGTGGCATTCTGAGTGCGGGTGAAATGCTGCTTCACAAGACCGATGGCCGTTTCTACCAAGGACTCGAATTGATTGAAGAAATGGCCAAAGAAAAAGACTGGAAAGGCGAACTGGCACGTTTGACGGAAACAGGTGCTGCCCCGGATTTCTCTGATGCGAAGCCTGAAGATCATCCGCTCGACCTGACGAGCCGTATGAATATGCTGTTATGGGATGAGGAGACCACCAAGGTGATTCTTGATCCGATGATTGATTCGGGCAAGGTGTCGGTGACGGCGATGGGCGATGATGGTGAATTGCTGCGACAAAATCACCCGACGCATATGGCGGCATATTTCAAACAAATTTTTGCGCAAATTACCAACCCCCCCTTGGACTATATTCGCGAAAAAGAATCCTTTTCGTTGCAGACCAATATCGGCAAACACCCGTTATCTAATGGGGGTGGCACACTACTTACATTTGATAAGCCGTTCCTGATGGACAACCAGTTACAAAATATCCGCGATAAGTTGAATACGGTGACCATTGATCTGACCTATGAGGTAGGCAATTCGGCGGATGAAGCGATTGCACATTATGAAGCAGCGCTAAAGTCTGTGGTGGCTCAGGCTGTTGAAGCGGCACGTAATGGCAAGGTGATCATCGTGAGTGACTGCAACATCGGGCTCAATAAAAGTGCGATCAGTGATGTGGATGCGGTGGCGTCGATTGACAAAGCACTTCAGCGGATTGGCGCCGAAGAGAGGACGCCAATACGCACCAACACCGATATTATTGTCGAGAGCGGACAGGCAAAAGACCCGCATCATGCGGCAGTATTGTTTGCCTTCGGTGCCAAGGCAGTGAATTCCTATCTGGTCAATGCATATGTCCGTCAGCAATTTGCACGAAACAGTAATGCGGTGAAAGGCAAGAAGATCGACGATGTCTTTGCCAACATCTATAAAGGATATGAATATGCCTATGGTAAGACGCTGGGCCGTTACGGCATTTCCAACCATGAGAATTATGTCGGCGGTGGGTTGATGGAGGCCAATGGGATTGACACGCGTGAAAAAGGATTCGGCGAGGCGTTTGTTGGCACCTACTCGCCGGTGGCCGGGTTAAACCGTGCTGATATTGCATTGGCCCATTTTGCGGCGAATCAACTTGCCAATGAGCAGTTACAGGATTTTGCGGCGCTTGAAGAAGTCATTACCAAGATTATGCAGGAGCTGATGGGCAAAGATGCAGAACCATCTGCCAATATGCGGGCAATTCTGCAACGTCATTATAACTCGCTGAAATCCACCGTCTATCTAGAAGGTGAACCACAGCAGGAACGTATCGCTGAGATATTGAAACAGGTGGTGAAAGAAGATGCGGGTAAAGAGGTAGAAGAATCAGCATTTGCGCAAAGAACAGAGCATATTGTCGACCTGTTGGAGCGTACCCGCCCATCACCGGAAGTGCTGAAACATTATGGTATTTTCTCGATGCGTGAAGGCGGGATTGCGCACCGTTTAGGCCCACAGCTGGTGCGAACGACCAATGCCATGTTTCAAAAGCTGGCTGAAAAGCGGCAGATACATATCGACCAGGAAAAAGCGGCACATCCAGATATGTCCAAAAAAGAAATTGAGCAGCTTGAGAAATATGCGCATGTGCCGCTGGATGAAGACGGGTGCGTATCCAAGGAATATTTGCGAAACCTTAAGGAGCCAAGTGACGCATATAAAATCTTTGCCGAAACGATTGAACAGTCTCGCATAGAGCAACCTATTTCCTCTCGTGACTATATCACCATTGAGCCTTCTGGTCGTAATGCCTTAAGCGATAACGAGATGAAGATTAACACGCTGGATATTATTCAGCGGACAACGCGTACCGGGCAGATGAGCCAGGGCGCGTTAACGCCTTTGGCGTGGCGCACCATCGTGGAAGCTGAAAATCGTCTGCATGGTAATCCGTCGGCTGGTGAAGGCGGTGAAGATCCGCGTCTTCTGGGCACCATTCAAAGCCCGAAAATCAAACAGATTGCTTCGGGTCGTTTTGGTATTCATCCGGAAATGCTGGCCTCTGCTGCGCGTGAAGGGGGAGGCATACAGATTAAAGTGGTGCAGGGTGCCAAGCCGGGTGAAGGTGGTGAGATGCCGGGCGGCAAGGTCAATATGCAGATCGCGATTCTGCGCCAGAGTGTGCCGGGTGAACCGCTGGCCAGCCCTGCACCGATGCATGATATTTACTCTATCGAAGATTTGACGCAGCTGATCTACGACCTCAAATCGATTCCGAAAACCGATGAACACGGGAACATTGTTTTTGATGACGAAGGTAAAATGCAGACGCTCGATGTGGATGTGAAGATCGGCGCAACCTCGAGTGCCGAAATCGTGGTACGCGGTGCGGCAAAAGCGGGAGCGGACAGTATTACCCTGGCCGGTCATGAAGGTGGGACTGGTGCGGCGCCAGCACTATCGGCACGTAATACTGGTCAGGACTGGTTGTTTGACATTGCACGCATTGATAAAGGCCTGCGTGAAGATGGTACGCGCAGCAACGTGAAACTGGTGGCCGAAGGTGGCATCATCACCCATTATGATGCGCTGCTGGCGTTGAAATATGCAGATATGATCGGCCAGGGCACGTTTGAGATGATCGCTAATCGCTGCATCATGGCACGCATGTGCCACAAAGCTGGCGTGAGTGATGCGCAATCGGCAGCTTATCATGAACGATTCAAACAAGAGCATGGGCGTGAGCCAATGACACCTGATGACTATATTATGCTGGTAGGCAACGGCTATTGCCCGACCGGTGTAGCCAATAGTGAAGTGCTCTTTAAATCGGAGCCGTGGCGTATTGAGCAATATCGGATGGATTTTGCCGCTGCAATGTACAAACATTTACGTGATCATGGTTATAAGAATCTCGAAGAATGGCAGAAGGATCGTCATTTCAGATTCAAGCCGACTAATATCCACGGTGGATTTGATTTTTCCATTCTTGAGGAACCGGTAGCTGAAGAACTGGCATTTGAACGGCACGAGATGGGGGAATCACCGAATAACCGTGCAGACGATGCCTGGCTGGAAGAGGTAAAAAACTATCTGGGCGCAATGAAAGCCGGGCAGGCAGACCGGAATGATTTAATGATCAATGGTCAATCTATCGGTCAAGGTTCGGCAAGTTTCAAACCACTGGTTATCGAGCATGATGTAAAACCTGGAGACCGTGCACTGGGTGCGCGTACGTCAGGGTTTATTGCGCTGCAAATGTCTGCAGACGGGCGTATAGAGATGCAGAAATATACTGATCGGCCAGTATTGCCCGGTGGCGCGATTCATATCAAAGCCCATGGAAATACCGGACAAATGCTCGGCGCGTTCAATGCCAATGCGCAGCATATTGAAGTGATGGGTGTCGGTCAGGATGGTGTTGGTAAGTCAGGCGCCGGTGGCAGTATTGCGATTGCACCGGATATCCCTGAAGATCATCCATGTCCTGACGTGTATCGCGCGAATTCGGTGCTGGCCGGTAATGTGGTTGGTTATGGCAATCAGGGCACCATGTTGTTCATTGCCGGAAAAGTGGGTGCGCGTGCCAATGTTTGTGCACATGGCGGAACATTGGTCTGCGAAGGGTTGGGCGATTATGCTGGTGAATTCCAGACACAGGGCACCATCATCAATTTGGGCGCACTTGGTGCGCATGCCTGTAACGCCATGATCGGCGGTATATTTATGCAGTATGATCCTGGGCGTACATACCAGGATGGTATTGGTGATGCACGATTGGCGAATCAGGATGAAACAGCGTTGGGGCAGCCGATGGTCAAACATCTACTGCGCATGCATGTTGACAAAACGGGTTCTGCCAAGGCAGAGCAGATCCTGAAGCACTGGGAGCAGGAAAAGAATAATTTTAGAATCATGATTCCCAAATCGATGGATCATTTCAAAACAGCCGGTCAGTTTAAAAAGCTGATGGAACAGGCGGAACGGCAGAAAACGGCGTTGGATCCGGGATCAGCCTACATTATGCAGGCACTGTTAGACAAAATGACACCTGATCAAAAGACTGCGCTGGAAATCGGAGGATAACATGGGCGATAAAGCAACAGCAGAACTTCGCAGACCGGGCTATTGGGACATTGATGACGTGCGGGATGTATTTACGCGTATCAAGACGTCACTGGAAGAGGCAGAAAAGGCGACAACGGTGAAACATGTCGAAAGTGCGGCTGCCAAAGGTCATGCGTGTTTCTGTGCGGCTACCGCATGCCAGCAGGGCTGCCCGCTTGGTAAGGAAGTACCGTCCATTATGGGGGCGCTCAGGGAAGTGGATTTTAAGCTCATTGATGAAGAGTTCAAAGATGTTCAGAAACAGCTTGATACCTATTTGAAAGATTTCGGGGAAAGCACATTTGAAGACTATTTTCGCGAGGCACGGAAGGGATATATTAAGAGACTGAACCAAATAATTGATGGAGATCCGGAACATGGAATTGAGGGGAAGCCAGAACTTAAAAAAGAACTGAATAATTTAAAAGCGGCGTATATGCTGCAGGTTAGCGCGTCGCGCAATGGGAGCATTGCCAAAGACCCATTCCCCGAATTTACCGGCAAACTGTGCCCGGCACCTTGTGAAGACGGTGGCCCCAAGGGGACGGGCTGTACGCTCAAGGAAAGTGGCAGGCGTGAGCCGGTGCGCATTCGCAGTGTGGAATATGACTTGGCCACCATTGGCTTTGCGCTTGGCTGGATGGATGAGATATTTCGCCTGCCGGCATCGTTACAGGAAAAAGAGGAAAAGGTTGCTGTGGTGGGGGCGGGACCGGCCGGTTTGCAAGCGGCTTATCGTCTGGCGATGAAGGGTTATGATGTAACGTTGATGGAAAAAGATGATGAGATTGGCGGTCTGATGTATCGCGGTATTCCCGAGCATAAATTTGAAAAGGAGCGTTTGGTCAAATACCGGTTATTGCTCGAACAGATGGGCGTGAAGATTGAGCTGGGTAAAGAGATCAAGGCAGATGATCTGAAAGGATTTGATGCCAAGGTGATCGCGGTCGGCGGGATGGACGGGCAGATTGAACCGACATGGATTAATGGTTATGATGTCGCAAAAACAGCCGATTTAACGCAAGATGCGTATGGTTTTCTTGATAGGGGCAAGGAATGGGCAGCCAGTAAGAATAAAGCGGAGCATGAGGCTGTACCAAAAGGAGAGCAGATTATTTTAGCTTATGGTGATGGCTATACCGCTACCGATGTGGTGCAAACACTCATACGAATGAAAAAGCAGAGCAACTCTGCTATTGTTCCGATTCACGCCTTTCGTGATACCGGTGTGAGCGATCAGGTAGCCGGAGGATTCAGTATTGCAGAATCCAGAAAAGATTATCAAAAACATAACTTCTCTACGTTTGATGAGGATAAGGAATCTGCTGATGTTATGACGATTCCGGGAGCTAACATCAGCAAGATCATACCACAGGGAGAGCAGGCAGAGATTCACTTCGCCTTCCAGAAACCTCAGATAGGATTTGCCAATGTCGCCCGTGATGTACGGCGCAAGCAATACGAGGCTGATAAAGAAGCCGGCGGCATTATGCGCGATGACGAATTGGTAGGACTGCGCGTGCGTGATGCCAATGGCCAGCTTCATGATCATACTTATAAAGGTAACGGGCAATTTGACATCAAACCTTCTGCGGATGCTATCGAAGGTGAGGTAAACGGTACGTTAACACTCAATGTAAACCGTATCATTCCAGCATTGGGTTATAAAGATGCCAGTAAAAACCCATTAGTACAAGAATTGGGTATGAATGCCAGTGCCTATAATAATAAGCCGGGTAAAGACGAGAATCGCGACGGCATATGGAATGGCGTAGCAATGTCGCAGGAAGGCACCTTCTTTATCGGAGATGCGGCTCCGGGTAATGAGCAGTTGATTGTCTCTGCACAAGCCAGTGCCAATAAAGTGGCAGATACGATTGACCTCTATTTACATAAGAAACGCTCAGGTGAAGAAATTGATCTGGTAGCACTTGCGTCACGTATGGATTTACCTGCTGCGCGTTCTGCCTGAAAATAATTCAGAAAAGTTCAGCTAAATCGTTGATTCCATTTCCGGTAGGGTGATGTTTAGACACTACACCTCATTTTCAGTTTAGGTTAGGATCGTCATCTTCTTCTGTCATCCAGCTCATATTATGCTGCATCGTTTTGCAGCTGTCCAAGATGCGATTCCAATATTTGGATCGTTTCGGTGTAACGGGGGTACAGTTCTGTCAATAGCCTGTTTGCTTCATCAATGTTCTCTTCTTTTGCATAGCGTTCTATCTCAGCACACAGGTCGCTCAACAGGCTGGCTCCCATTTGCCGACTGGAGGATTTGAGTGAATGGGCGGCGGCGTCTATTCCAGATGCGTCTCTTTGCTCTGCGGATTGAGTTAACTCCTGCATCAGGGTTTTCGAGGTGTCTATATAATTTTCGATTAACGCCGAAAATTTTGCACCGGCCAATTTTCCCAGTTGGGCCAATACGTCCGTGTCAATGATTTCAACGTGCGTTGATAGTGACTGCTTGGTTGTGACTGTATCATTGGCATCGGCATCTTCCATTTTGTTCGACAGCCATTTGAGTAGTACATCTTCCAGTTCGCTTTGCTTGACCGGTTTAGTGATATAATCATCCATGCCTGCATCGATGCATTTTTCGGCGTCTCCTTTCATGGCGTTGGCGGTAAAAGCAATAATGGGCATGCGCTTGGTCATATTCTGGTTTTCAAGTGCACGAATGGCGTGCGTTGCTTCATAACCATCCATTTCCGGCATCTGGCAGTCCATGAATATCAGGTCAAACCGGCGCTGCTTGGTCAGGTGCAATGCTTCTTTTCCGTTACCGGCAGGTGTGACATGGCATCCATATTTCTCCAGCATGGCTGTTGCCACCATTTGATTGACGGCATTATCTTCCACCAGCAGGATTTGTGCACTATCGAAATGCAGTTCGCTGCGCTCTTGTACGTATTGACGGGTTTTTGCTTCACGCAATGTATGGCGTGTTACCAGCGGTATGGTTTTTCCATGCTGTTTGGCCGTCCATATGGCTGAAAGTGCCCGGGCAATATCCACACTGTTGACGGGCTTTGCCAGAAAGCCGTCAAAACCGGCATCGACCATACGCTTTTTGTCTCCCTTGCCGGGAGCGGACGTTACCATCAACAAGGACGTATCGGCAATGATGGCATCCGATTTAATGGCCTTTGCCAGCTCAACACCGTCCATTTCCGGCATCATATAATCTAATACAGCCATCTGGTAAGGGTCACCTTTATCAACGGCTGAACGCAGCATGTGCAGCGCTTCCTTTCCTGAAGAGGCGATACCCACCTGCATGCTGCGGGAAATCATTTGTTCCGCAGCGATTTTCTGCGCCACTTTGTTATCGTCGACCACGAGCCCTTTCACGCCCTGTAAATCGCCTTCAAAATCGAGCTGTTCCTGTATTTTTCTTTCTACATTCGCTTCCAGATTCATGGTAAACCAAAAGACAGAACCGACACCTAACTTACTGGTTGCTCCCACATCACCGCCCATCAGGCGGCTGAGTTCTTTGCAAATTGCAAGCCCAAGTCCGGTGCCGCCAAATTTTCGGGTAGTAGAGCTATCTGCCTGAGAGAATTTATTGAAGATATAGTCGATCTTATCTTCCGGAATACCGATCCCTGTATCTTCCACCGTCGCATAATAACTCACACGGTTATTTTCATTGCCACGCGATTCGATGCTGAGCAACACGTGCCCGACATCGGTAAATTTCAACGCGTTGCTGGCAAGGTTTAGGAAAATCTGACGTATACGTCCCGGATCTCCTATGACAAAGCAGGGGGCGTCAGGAGCAAAGCGTAACAATACTTCTATACTTTTCTCCTGTGCCTTGATGGAGATCAGATCTGCTACTTCCTCCATTAATTGCTGCATGTCAAAAGGAATGATTTCCAGTTCCAGCTTACCGGCTTCAATTTTGGAAAAATCGAGAATGTCATTCACCAGCTGCAAAAGACTATCGGCCGAGTTGCAAACCGTCTCGGCATATTGACGCTGTGTGTTATTCAGTTTTGTGTCTAACAGCAGGTTCGTCATACCAATCACCCCGTTCATCGGGGTACGGATTTCATGACTCATATTGGCCAGAAACTCGGACTTCAGACGCGTTGCCTCTTCGGCTTTTTCTTTTGACGCTTCCAGTTCGCCCTCGATTTGTTTACGGGTGATGGCCATGCCCAGCATATCCACAATATGTTCGAGAAACAGCACGTCCTGTTCATTACGCTGTCCATGCTCCAGATACAGCGCTACCATACCCAGCACGTTATCGCCCATCATAATAGGGATATTGTATTGCCCTTGTGGCTCTACGCCATCAGGACGGTCCCCAGATTGCTCATCGATGCCACTGGAATGCAATAGCCGTTTTTGTTGCGCTGCACGACCACATAAACATGTGCCAAACGGCACTTTGGCGCAGAGGGTGCGCAACTGAGATGTTAAATATTTCGAGGAGCGGAGAACCAGTATGTCGGGTTCGTCTTCCACCAGAAAGATTCCCCCTTTTTTCTTGATATCAAGCCAGCTGATATTCAACAGGATTTCCATGAAACCATCGAGCATCTCTTGCAGGGTGAGATGTGGCTGACTCAAGAATTCCGATATCTCTGCAGCGGTTTTTTCTGTTTCCAGCAATTGTGTGAGAGCGTGCGTTTTTTCTTTAATCGCTTGCACCATCGGGCGGAAAATAAAAAGCCCAATGATAGTCAATGTGAGCAATATCAATAGTTGCGAAGCCACCTCTATGAGGTCAAGGAACATAGTGTGCTTTTCCGCTTCATGTTGATGATACTGCACGACCTTATCAAGCAGCGGTAATATTTCTATGGCATCAACATGGTCAATGGCGTGCAGATCCGGATTATCAGGGACCAGCATGTCATCTGATGCAGCATTCAGCGAACGCAAATGCTCGATGTAGTGTTTCATCTTTTGATCGAGATTATCCGGCGCCTTAAAATAAATTGCCCGAATGACTTCAGAGGTAAGTGGTGGAAGGTGACGTGCCGGGTTCCCTTCGATCAGATCGCGATGCGATGCCTCCATTTCGTTCGTCATTTCTTCCAACAGCTGGTGTATGGCCGGGCGCTCTTCTTTAGATACGATCACCAACTCATTGGCAAAAAGTGCCGTACGTTGTGATAACATGCGTTGTTTGCCGCTGACATTAATCACTTGCCCGGCGCTTTCCTGTTCTTCCGCAATATCGTTCAGAATAATAGTTGAACCAATCGTAATGAATGCGACGAAGAGAAGAGAGCCGATATACAAATGATGCCACTTTGGTTCCTGCTGCTTTTTGGTTGATCTTTTTTTGTGATAGGCTGTCTGATTCAGTATCATCACAAAACCGGGGGCAATAATCAGTATGAAAGTGGTAAATGTTACAGCCAGTACTAACTCTACCTGACTTTGATTAGGGTCAAAACGGCAGTCGGCATAAGGCAGAAATACTGCGGCCTCCATTCCCGTATAATGCATGGCGCAGACGGCGATTCCCATAATCGCTGACGCCAATAGCGCCCAGTAGATGCTTTGCCTGTTAAGAAATTGGCGCATGATGAGAATGGCCGCACCGGCGGCGGTAACGGCAATCGCTACAGAGAGTGCGAATGGTAGAGGTAGATGGCGCAAATCGGCATCCATCTGCATCGCTGCCATGCCCAAATAATGCATGGCAACGATAGCCATACCGACAACGATTGCGGATAATACTAACTCTTTTCTAGTAATGTGTTCTTTAAGAATTTTCTCAAATGCCAGCCAGCAAAAGACCACTGCAATCAGGAAAGAGGTTGCCGTCAGTGGAATGGAATAGGTATGCACCATATCCATTTCGTAGGCGAGCATGCCGGTGAAATGCATGGACCAGATGCCGCCACCTAAGAAAAAACCACCCAGCAGGGACGCTGCGTGTCTGGAAAATTGCTTGTTGCGGCCAAAGCTGGTGGCCATGTTAATGGCAATAAACGAGGCCATAGCTGCAATGACATAGGATAGCAGCACCAGCCACCAGTTATATTCCCCAATTACAGCCGACTCCGGTATTTCGTCTATGAAGAAGTGTTCAATCACGCGGCCTCGCCGTTATTAGTGTGTGATGATAAAAACTATATTTTTTAGGAGACATTTACAACCTATAATTGTTCTTTGGTGCAGTATTATAGTACCCGCATACAAGGCGCAATATGGAGTAAGCTGGAATTTTTTTGGCTGAAAGCGTGGCGACGCTACCTCTCGTTTCCGACTCAGGGTCACAATCTCGGGTTCGAACTTTTTTGACCGGAATGTTCCGGTATCATCTTGAATTTGCAGTTTAGGATTTGTGAATCCCGAGGCTGACCTTTAAGGACTGCCCCAAAGCCTAAAATACGGAATCATCAGGGATTACCTTAAGAAACATACTTAGAGCGATATTTTTGATAATCAGATACATAGTGAAATAATTGCTCTTTACGAAAAGGTTTTGCGACAAAACCGTTGGCTCCAGCTTGCAACGACGTTACCACGTTATCGACAAAACTGTTAGCGCTGAACATAATGATATAAGCGCTGTCATCATAGGTGCGGATCGCATCCATGACGTGAAAACCGCTATGATCAGGCAGACCGATATCGAGGAAAACAATATCGGGCGCATGCAACGCATATTGTGTCACGGCATCGCGGGCATTGTTAGCTGTAATCAGATGCTGATTGTTTTTCATACAGCGTGCTACGATTTTACGGGTTAACGGATCATCTTCCACCAGCAGAATACGCATCGCAAATCGCGATTTTCGTTCGATCATATTTGAGGATAATACGTCTTGCATGGTACCTAGTGTGTGACGTAGCCTTCCCATTGAATGGTCGCAGGGAAAAGGAAAATAATCCACCCCGTCAGGTGTTTCGCATAAGCTCTGCAAATACTGCCATGCATAGGTTGGTTCGTATAATGTGCAATAAGACGATAGGTTGTGCTGTTCAAACAAGGCATCTGCCATATCATAACCCATGGTGCGCAAGCGATAGGCTTCTATGTCACGGCATAGGATAAACACATGCTGCTCGCTATTCAGATACGCCACGCCATCGAGTTCTTTCATCTGATGACCGATATAATTGGCGATGTAGGCACTGGCAGGCAGTGTATTTTTCTGTGTCTTATTTTCTTGTATATTAATATATAGCACGAACCACTTTTCCCAACTGGTGGGATCATGGCGCATGGTATCGGCAATATGGGAAAATTGTTGTTCAGCATCTTGGATAATAATTCGCATTATGTTGTTCCTTTTAATGTGTGGTGGGTTGATAGGTTGGAGCTTTCTGGATGTAAGCGAGCAGTTTTTCTTTTGCGAAAGGTTTGGCGACAAACCCTTTTGCACCGTTCTTCATGGCACTTAAGACATTTTTCTGATCGCCGTTACCGCTGAGCATAATGATATAGGCATTTGGGTCGATAGAGAGTACTTTATGCAAAATTTCATGACCATTCACATCTGGCAGATCAATATCCAGGAACATCACATCGGGCGCTTTATGGACATAGGCTGAAATTGCATCATGCCCATCTTCAGCGGATGAAATCGAAAAAAGTGTCTTGAGTGAACGTTGCACGAGTGTTCGGGAGAAGGGGTCATCTTCAACGATTACAATCTCCACGCCTTCACGTTCCGTGCGTCGCTTGTCGATGTTACACAACAATTCATCAGGAAATGTCTGGTTTAATGCAGACTGACGTATCTGTTCCTTTTTTACTTTTTCAGCATTGGCCTTTCCTTTTTCTATATGTTTGGTCAATGCATCGAATTTTCGTTTAAGCAAACTGTCCATGTGAAACCAGTTGATGCCTTTCTCATAAAAGGTCATTGCTTCAATTGTGTGATCAGCATAATGGCTAACATATGCTTTAACTTCATGATAATGACTGGTGGTGATGCCTTTGCCAGCGATAATAATATCGCCATCATAAAGAATAAACACACGAACCTCCGCATCTTTGAATGCATGGGCGAGTGTTTGTGTAAAATCAGCGGAGAGCATTCGCGGTTCGTTGAACAATGCATCACACTGACGAACATGAATCGCACGCGGGACGTAACTGGATTGTGCGTTTGCGTCCTCCATCCATTCTATGGCTTTGCGTTCTGCTTGCGTAGTGACGATGATCATGGGACTACTCCTTTCTGTGATATGAACAGCAGGAGCCATGCCAAAAACTTGTAAGCATATAAATCAATCAGTTAATGATTCACCCGCGGGGCGATTGGTATTATTCTGAGAAAAAAAGCAAATAAATTATCAAAACTGAACGCTTAAACGTCTTTAATCTTCAATTCAGATAAACGTCTGTAGAGTGTGGGTTTGGCCATACCTAATGACTTTGCCGCTTGCGTGACATTGCCGTTATGATGCGATAATGCAAAGCGAATCGCCTGTTCCTCAATTGCCTTAAGTGGCAGGAGAGAACCATCCGTCTGCACGAATGGAAGCGTACCGTTATCGGTTAGTGCGTAAGGGCTGTCAGGCGTATGAGTGTAATGCATCATCACCGCTTGCACATCCTCTGCACCAATCATACTGTGTTCACTCGTGACCATTATGCGCTGAATCGTGTTTTCCAATTCACGAATATTACCTGGCCAGGAATGATTGCAGAGCACGTCGATGGCATGGGTTGAGATTTCTTTCATCGGTATGTCATAGTGTGCAACAAACCGTTCCATGAAAAACGTAATGAACGCTGGAATGTCTTGAACGCGTTCATGCAAAGTTGGTATATGCAGTGGTAAGACATTAAGTCGGAAAAAGAGATCTTCACGAAAATGCCCAGAAGACACCTCGTCTTTTAACGTGCGGTGCGTAGCCGATATGATGCGTACATTTACAGGGACTGATTTGCCAGCGCCAACAGGCTCTACTTCTTTTTCCTGCAAAACACGAAGTAATTTCGCCTGCACATCCAATGGTAATTCGCCAATTTCATCAAGAAAAAGGGTACCACCTTCTGCTTCACGGAACTTACCAAGCGCATCAGTGATTGCGCCGGTGAACGAGCCTTTAACGTGGCCAAACAGTGTACTTTCAACCAATTGCGCAGGAATTGCGGCGCAGTTAATAGCGATGAAAGGGTGACAACAGCGGATACTTTCACCATGAATTGCGCGAGCCAACACTTCTTTACCCACCCCGGTTTCCCCGGTAATTAAGATTGGCAAATCACTTTGCGCACCCCTGCGTGCGATCTTTACCAGTGATTTAAGACCGCTATCATATCCAATCATATCACTGAATTGCGTCTCGCCGGATTCTTTGCGTTTATAGCGATGCAGTTCACGTGACATGGCACGCATTTTTAATACATGAAGAATCGATACAGCCAATCGCTCTGGCTCGGCCGGCTTTGGCAGAAAATCGATCGCGCCCATTTTCATAGCACGTACGGCGTGATCAATTTCATCGCTACTTGTTAACATAATAACGGGCAGGTCAGGATAACGTTCTGATAATTCGCTGAGCGTTTCCAGGCCATCTTTTTTTGGCATGTGAACATCCATGATGACTACATCCGGCATTTGGCGTTTAACGATGTTTAAGGCCTGTTTGCCATCTTCAGCATCGATGACATCGTAGCCAAAGCGTTTTTTAATCAGTGAGCCAATCATAATACGCTGTGTATCTTCATCTTCGACTATCAGAACTGTAGGCATATCCCCTCTCGTTAGATGCGTTTTATTATGATAAAAGTATAACGAATATGTTATCAAAATTGAACGCATTTATGTGTTTTATCGAAAGAAGAATAACCAACACACTGTTTTATATGCATTCATAAAAATGGCCCGCTCTCTGCAGACAGGTAGTCAAACAGAAACAATGAAGGGCCAAGTCTATGAAACATCTGATCCTGACCACGATCGCACTGAGTCTGCTGGTAACTAATCCTGCGATCGCCGGTGAAGCAGATAACCGTGCGATGCAAATGAAAATAGATCGCCTCGAGCGTGTCGTTGATAGCTTGATAAAAGAACAAGAATCACAGCCTTCCTTGTCCTTAAAACCCGGCATTCGTCTGAAGGATCCTGATAATCGCTATAGTTTTGGCCTTGACGGGTTTGTGCAGGGGGATGCCGGGTGGATGGATGCCGGAACGAATGATCTGCCTGACGGCACGACCATCAAACGTGCGCGTTTGGGGGTTAAAGGCACCATCGAGACAGATTGGAAATATCGCATTCTCACTGATTTTGGCAATGATGATTTTCAATTGATGGATGCGAATCTCAGTTATACCGGATTTGATAATTTAAACCTCACCGTCGGACAATTTAAAGAGCCATTTAGTTTGGAGCAGCTTATGGCCGCCAAGTATTGGACGTTCACTGAAAAAGCTTCGATGGCTGCACTCACTCCAAAACGCTCACTTGGTGTTGGAGCAACGTATGATTATGGTGATGGTATTATCAGTGCTGGTTTATTCGGTGAAAATGTAAACAAAAACCGTGCTGATGATGAAGGCTATGGTGTGACAGGGCGTATGACCTACGTGCCTGTTCACGATAAGAATAAGTTGGTACATATTGGCTTGTCGGGCGCCTACCGTGAACCGGATGCAGAAACCGGCTCGGTAAGGTTTAAAAATGCCGGGCATAATACCCTCACCGGCGCATTTGTCGACACGGGAAAGATCAATAATGTCTCCAGTGTGACATCGTTTAACCCTGAGATCGTACTGGTATATGACGCCTTCTCACTACAAGGGGAATATACCCATACGCGTGTCGAACGTGATGTTGGCAGCGACCTCGATTTTGTAGGATATTATGGTGAGGCGTCCTATTTTCTGACCGGCGAATCACGAAAGTATAACAGGAAAAAAGGCGTGTTTGGCAAGGTAAAGCCGGAAGCAAGTTTTAATTGGAAAAATAATGAATGGGGCGCGTGGCAACTCGCTTATCGCTATAGCCATATTGACCTGAATGATCATGATATTACAGGCGGTGAAATGAATAGCCATACTTTTGGTGTGAACTGGTTTCCAAACATCTATACGCGGCTGTCGGCCAATGTCATTTATAACCAGACCGATCATGAAGCCAAAATCCCAGACGCAGAAGCCACAATCTTTATGTTACGAACTCAATTTGAATTGTAGGAGAAACACGCATGAAAACGACCATATTCAATTACATGCACATATTGACTTGCTTGTCACATATCCTGCTTTTTGCCGGACTGTATCTTTTTCTTTCCCTGCCACTTGCCCATGCAGCACCATGCCAACTTACTGTTGGTGTGGTGCCGCAATTTGAGCAGCGGAAAATCATCAATGTTTGGAACCCGATCCTTGCAATGCTCAGTGAAAAAACAGGATGTGTTTTTGAACTGAAGGGCACACAGACCATCCTCGAGTTTGAACGGCAATTTAAACATGGCGCGTATGATATGGCCTATATGAACCCATATCATGCAGTCATGGCCAATGATGCGCAGGGCTATCTCCCAATGGTGCGTTCGGGGGCAAAACAACTGAAAGGTATTCTGACGGTGCATAAAGATAGTGGCATCAGCGATGTGGGCCAGTTGCAGGGTGAAACTATTGCGTTTCCGTCGCCAAATGCCCTGGGAGCATCGCTGCTGATGCGTGCGGAACTCAAACGCAAGCACGGGCTGGATATCATACCGTTCTATGTCAAAACACACAGTTCGACCTATTTGCATGTGGCAAAGCATCTGACCAAAGCCGGCGGGGGTGTCATGCGGACATTGAATGAGCAAAAACCGTCATTGCAAAACAAGCTCAGCATTATCTACACGACGACCCCTGTGCCAGCCCATCCGCTTGTCGTCCATCCGCGTGTGGATGAGACGACGCGCACCATCATTCAAACATCGTGGCTATCAATGGCTGCGGATAATGCAAATGTATTTAACGGTGTGCCAATGAATGCACCCATTGCGACGAGCATGGTGGATTATGACCCATTGCGTGCATTGGGACTTGCTGACTTCGTTGGTGATAAAGAATAGGAGCAAAGTTTATTATGGCATGGTATTATGGCATTAAAGCAAAAATATTTCTTCCTATCATTCTTCTCACTATATCGATTTGTTCCTATACCTACTTCATCTGGCTGCCTGCTTCGATTGAATATTCCATAACGCAGACGAAAAAGCACGCTACCCATACACTGGCCACACTATCGGAGGGATTGGTGCCTCTCTTACTTGCAAATAAACTCTCAGACATCTACGATACCATTGATAAGGTCGTAGCCGATAATCAACCTGATTGGGCTGGCATTCGTCTGATTAATGCACAGCAACAATCGCTCTATCCGTTAGAGGAAATCCCGCTCCCTGAACCTTCGGATACGCTACATATCCTGCGTTATCCACTCAACGCCTCAGGCACCATTGGTGAGTTGGTTCTGGTTTATGATTTTTCCGATACCAAAGCGCGTATCGAACAGCACGGGCTGGAATTATTTCTCTCTGTCTTTACCGCAATTACCATTTTCTCCTGCGTGATTGGACTCGTCGTGCATCATTTCGTACTGCGCCCCGCAACCCGGCTTGCGGATGCATCTAATGCAATGGCTGAAGGGAATTACGAGGTTAACCTGCCTGAGATGAAGAGCGGCGAGATGGCTACCTTGTTAAATAGCTTTTCCGAGATGCGTGATACTATCCGTACGACACAAAAAGAGATGCAAACCGCTCGTTTTAACGCTGAGACCGCTAACCGTGCCAAGAGTGAATTTCTGGCGAATATGAGCCATGAACTGCGTACCCCGATGAACGGCATAATCGGCTTATCAGATCTCATTCTTGATAGCGATCTGGATGACGAATCACTCGAATCACTCAGCGCTATTAACCGTTCGGCAGAGGGGTTACTGTTATTGCTGAATGATATTCTCGATTTTTCTAAAATCGAAGCGGGTGAGATGACACTTGAATATGCCCCGTTCGATTTGAAGCAAAGCATTAAAGATGTGCTTGATTTATTACAATTTCAGGCAGAAAAAAAAGGACTTTATTTGCGATGTAATTATAGCCCAACGACGCCACGGTGGGTCGTAGGTGATACGGCGCGGCTGCGGCAAATTCTCACTAACCTGATTGGTAACGCGATTAAATTTACGGAAAAAGGTGGTGTGTTGCTCGACATCTCGACGCATTATGAGAATGGACATTCGAGCATCTATTTTCGCATTGACGATACAGGCATCGGCATTCCACAAGGCCGACTTGAGCCAATCTTTCAGAAATTCACTCAGGCCGATGAGTCAACCACGCGCAAATTTGGCGGTACCGGATTAGGATTAAGCATCTGCAAATACCTTACTGAAATGATGGAGGGGAGGATTGGTGTTAATAGTGTCGAAGGCAAGGGCTCATCTTTCTGGTTCGTGCTTCCCTTCGATGTATATGAGCAGGGAGAAGGTAATATGACAGAGGATATTTCATTTGCGGATGAAGCGGTTACGTATGCGGAAGAACCTGTACGAACCATGTTTTCCTCACCAGAAAAAATACAGCCTATGCCGGGTGACGAATCTATTCGCATTCTTGCTGTCGATGACAATCCGGTGAATCTGATGTTTTTACGCAAGTTGCTAAAAAAAATGGGCTACCCTGCTGTGCAACTTGCCAATGGCGGCCAGGAAGCACTCGAATATGTGAAAGAGGTTCAGTATGATCTTATTTTTATGGATTGCCAAATGCCGGAGATGGATGGGTTTCAAACCACATCTGCCATTCGTGAGCATGAGAAAGTGACAGGCCGTCACACACCGATCACCGCACTTACCGCCAATGCTCTTAAAGGTGACCATGAGAAATGCATCAATGCGGGCATGGATGATTACGCCACCAAACCAGTGAACAAAGACACCATTACCACATTAATTGAAAAGTGGGTCTCTCCAGTTGTGGACGAAAGTAGAATGGGAGAAACATCAATTGAGGGTGCCAGTAAGGCTGATAATGCGGTAGTGCCAGTAATGGATCTGGACCGGCTGCATATTTTTACCGATGGTGACAAGGAAGAAGAGAAAATGCTGTGCGATACTTTTTTTGAACAAGCAGATACATCCGTTCGGGCATTAAAAGACAATATTTCAGGTAATGGTGTTGAATGGAAAAGTGCAGCGCACAGGCTTAAAGGGTCATCCGCCAATTTTGGCGCCATAGCACTTTCAGAACAGTGCCGTATTGCAGAAGAAAGATACAATGCATCAGAAGGGCAAAAACAAAGCATACTTAAAGAGATAAACATTTATCTTACCCAAGTGAAAAATGTCTTCGAAGAAAATAGACCTGAAATTTAAGAGAGTGTGCTCAAAGCGCCCCTCACTTTCAGCTTAAAATTCGTGAGCATCAGGCTCTGCAGGCTTATGAAAGCTTTAACCACTATGCATAACAGGGAATGATCAGGGAAAGCCACTTATATGATCCTGTGAAGATGCGGCCATTATCTACTCGTGTCAAAACACCAGATTCAGACGAATACTGATCGTGTCATATACTGGATTCATGGTCGTGACTCTCTCATTCGAGCGACGGCCTGTTCAGCGGCATCATAGAATGGAAAAAGAATCAGGTTCACGCCTTTCTCTTTCAGCACTTCCTGATCATGAAGTTGCTGCGTAGATATGGCAATACCGCCCTGATAGTGCTGTTGTTTCAACCCTTCAATGAGTGACAGACGCGGGTCTTCATGTGTCACACCCACGTCATGCTGCGGCATGGCGGAGACCACCCATTTCACTCCTTTCAGTGGTAGGCCGCCTACAAAAGCCGGATCACAAGCATCGCCATACATCGCCGCATGTCCCATATCACGCCAGCGCCGGACTTCATCCGGGTTGAAGTCAACTGCCAGCAGGTTGAACCCTTCCTGCTGAAGATAGTGTGCAATGGCTTTTCCATACCGGCCCAATCCGAATAGAATCACATCATAATTGCCTTTGGACGTTTGCTGCTGTTCCAGCTTTTCTTCTCTGAACGGCTTCATGCGCTCGAAAATATTCAATAGCGGTTCCAGCTTTGCATAAAGGCTGTGTGAATAGGTGATCATGTAAACGGAAAGTGAGATGGTAATCAGCCCGACCAGTGTCACCAGACCCAATGACTCGGCAGAGACGTGGCCCAGCGTCAGCCCCATGGCCATAAAGATGAGCGAGAACTCACTAATCTGCGCGACCGTCAATCCGGCCAGAAAACCGGTGCGTTTTCGGTACCCCATGAATCCCATAATCACCATTACGATCAACGGGTTCCCGATCAACACGAACAAAGAGAAAACCAGTGCCGGAGCAATCTGGGCACCCAACAGGCCAAGGTCAAGCTGTGAGCCGAGCGCAATGAAGAAAAACAACAGCAGAAAATCACGTAAGGAAGAGAGTCGTGCAACAATGGCTTCACGGAAAGGCGTCGAGGCGAGCGAGATACCGGCAAGCAGTCCGCCCAGCTCTTTGCTGAATCCAAGTTGGCTTCCGATGGCGGCCAGTAATGCAGCCCAGCCAATGGCAAACGTAATCAGTAATTCCTGCGAATGCGCGATGCGGCTGACCAGCGGGGTCGCCAGGTAACGAATGAACAATAGCACAAAACCCAACATCAGCAGACCATAGAGCATGACGGTAGCAATATGGATCAGGGCTGAGTCCTCCATGCCATCCTGTGCGCCGACACCAAATGCAGACAGCGTCATCATTGCCAGTACCACAACCAGGTCCTGTACGATCAGGAAACCGATGGCGATACGCCCATGCAAAGAATCCACCTCGCGCTTATCTGAGAGCAGTTTTACAATGATAATGGTACTGGAAAAGGTAAGCGCCACAGCCACATAAAGCGACGTAGTCGTGTCCAGACCAAGCACCAGGCCGATGAGAAAACCGATGACGGAAGTAAAGGTCACCTGTCCCAAACCCGTTGCCAGTGCCACCGGCCCAAGTGTGCGGATGAGTTTCAGGTCGAGTTTAAGCCCAACCAGAAACAGCAGCACGGCAATGCCCAGTTCGGCCAGTAGCTCGATATGTTCATGGGACTGGACGATGCCAAGTGCTGAAGGTCCGGCCAGCACACCTACCGCAATGAAACTGACAATCATCGGCTGACGCAGCAGCAATCCGATGAAACCTGCTACTGCTGCCAGTGCAATCAGTGCCGTCAGCTCATAGAAAGGGGAAGCATGGATAAAATTCAGATCCAGCATCATATCTCCTTCATCCGCCGGCATGCCAGGCGAATCTGTTTTTCAGTTTCAATAATGGCAAACAGCACCACGCCAATACTTACAATCAGCACGCCGTACCAGAAGGGGATAGCCTCCGTGGCGAATATTTTTTGCATGGGCGGCAGGTAGGTGATGGCAAACTGCGCCACCATAATGGCAATCACCACCGCCCAGACCACTTTCGTACCGCGCACCGCTTTCCATGTCAGAGACGTTCCGTAGATATTGCGAATGAAAAACAGGTGGAAAATTTCCATCACCACTAATGTATTGAGCGCCATGGTGCGGGCGAGGTCGATGGAATGGCCCTGATCGACCGCATAATGATAAATGCCGAACACCCCGCAAAGGAAAAGAGTGGAAACCAGTACGATGTGCCAGACCAATTCGCCGGTCAGCAACGGTTCATGGCGGGGGCGCGGCGGGCGGCGCATGGTGCTTGCTTCCGTAGGCTCAAACGCCAGTGCGATGCCCAGCGTCACGGCAGTGATCAGATTCACCCAGAGAATCTGGATCGGCGTGATAGGTAGCGCCATACCAAGTAGCAGGGCCAGGATAATCGTCATCGCTTCTCCGGCATTGGTAGGGAGCGTCCAGCTGATGACTTTCTTCAGATTGTCATAGACGGTGCGCCCTTCACGCACGGCAGCGGCAATGGAGGCAAAATTATCATCCACCAGCACCAGTTCGGCTGCTTCCTTGGCGGCTTCACTTCCTTTGTGTCCCATGGCAATACCGGCATCCGCACGTTTGAGGGCAGGTGCGTCATTCACCCCGTCTCCGGTCATGGCCACCGTCATGCCATGTGATTGCAATGCCATGACCAGCCTCAGCTTATGTTCCGGGCTGGTTCGAGCGAAAATATCGCAGTTCAGTACCGCCTGACGCAATTCGGCATTGTCCATGCCGTCGAGATCGGCTCCGGTCAGCACCGTACCTGGGTTTTGCAGGCCGATTTGTTTGCCGATGGCGGTAGCGGTTTTCGCATGATCGCCGGTGATCATCTTCACGCGAATACCTGCCTCATGGCATTCGGCTACCGCCGCTACTGCTTCCGGGCGTGGCGGATCGATCATGCCGACCATGCCCAGCAGTGTGAGTGATCCTTCCACATCATCATGTTCCAGTACCGTAAGGTCCGGCTGTACCGATTTCACGGCAAAGGCCAGTACCCGCTGACCGAGTGCGGCGATGGATTCTGCCTTTTCATTCCAGTACGCAGTATCCAGCGGTTCCGTCTTGCCATTGGTGCCGCGCTGATTTTCGCACATGGAAAGAATCCGTTCCGGTGCACCTTTGACAAACACAAACGCATGGCGTTCATGATCATGATTCAGTGTCGCCATGAAGCGGTGTTTGGAATCAAAAGGGATGGTATCGGTACGCGTCCATGCCGCTTGCTCCTTGCGAACATCTACATCCATTTTCCCGGAGAAAGCGAGTAATGCGCCCTCCATCGGATCGCCTTCCACCACCCATACGTCATTATGCTGACGTAGGGCTGCATCATTGCACAGTGTGGCAGCGCGGGCGAGTTCCTCCAATATAGCATGCTCAGCCGGTGATACGTGGTTATTGTCCAGCTTCACCACTCCTTTCGGTGTATAACCACTGCCACCAATGGAAAAACAATGCTTATTATCCAGCACCGAGGCCACCATCATTTCATTGCGCGTCAGCGTACCGGTTTT
This sequence comes from Rickettsiales bacterium, assembly GCA_028281385.1. GTDB lineage: Bacteria > Pseudomonadota > Alphaproteobacteria > Rickettsiales > UBA3002 > JANQJY01. The sequence goes on from JANQJY010000004.1 coordinate 60,150, forward strand.
GTCAGTACAGATAACGGACACCGATCCAAGTGTCTCAATAGCGGGTAAGCGCCGTACGATGGCATTGCGCCGCGCCATGGCCTGCACGCCGATCGCCAGCGTGATGGTCAGTACGGCTGGCAGTCCTTCGGGGATAGCGGCAACGGCGAGTCCCACCACGGCCATGAACATTTCAGTAAAATCATAATGAGCGACGAAATAACCGAAGGCGAGCAGCAACGCGGCGATAAGCAGAATAAAGATGGTCAGCCATTTGGCGAACACGCCCATCTGCTGCACAAGTGGCGTGGTGAGTGTTTCAACCTCGGAAAGCAGGCCGCTGATGCGCCCGATTTCAGTATTGCCGCCAGTGGCTACCACGATGCCTTTACCTTGTCCGGATGTCACCAGCGTTCCGGAAAACGCCATACAGAAACGATCCCCCAGCGGTGTATCTTCCGCTACAGGGGTGACATGCTTCTCCACCGGCACCGATTCTCCGGTCAGTATCGCTTCTTGTACTGACAACCCATGCGTGGTGAGGAGCCGTAGATCGGCAGGCACCTTATCACCTGCCTCCAACAGCACAATGTCGCCTGGAACAAGCTGCTCTCCCTCAATACTGATGCGCTCCCCACCACGCATGACATTGGCATGTGGAGCCAGCATATGGCGGATGGCGTCCATCGCCTTTTCCGCTTTACCTTCCTGAATAAAACCGATGACGGCATTCACAAACACCACTGCCAGAATCACGCCGGTATCAATCCAGTGATCCAGCACTGCCGTAATGACCGCGGAGCCGATAAGCACATAAATTAAGATATTATGAAACTGCAACAGAAAGCGCATCATAGCACTTCGCTTCGCCGCTTCCGGAAGGCGGTTTGGTCCATATTGGGAAATCCGGGCTTCAGCCTCCTTTTGGCTCAGGCCAGAGATTTCGGCGTTCAGATGTTTAAAGGCATTATCTATGGAGATATGATGCCATGTGGGCTGAACTCCTTCCGATTTTACTCCCTGCATACTCGTTCCTCATGATTAATAAGCCTTTACCGGTGAAACAAATCCTTGCGGTTTCAGCGCCATGAGCGAGCAAGTCAGTGTCTGCATGATATTCTCTGCCGTATTGCCAATCATGAAACCAGGAATACCGGTGCGTGCCACCGTCCCCATCACCAGAATATCGATTTTATTGTCCTGTATGAAATCAGGAATGAATTCGCTGGCGTTACCTCGCATGTGATGCACATGATGGGTGCCTTCGATACCCGAAGCCTTGATTAAGCTTTCCAGTGCAGCACGGTGTTCATGTTGCGTTTTCAGAACCGTTTCCTCTATAACGCTATCTGATAGTTTTACCCATACGTTACCTCGTAAATACTCCTCGAACTCATAATCCCAGCAGGAGATGATATGCAATTCGCCACTGCAACTATTTGCCAGTGAGCGAGACAGTTCCAGCATACGTTTGGAAAGCATCTCGGCAGCAGGCTCCTGACTTTCCGGATCAATAGCAACGGCTACCTGAATGTGCTGACGGGAATGTTTGATCGGCCGGCACAGCCAGACGGCGCATGGGCATTTACGCAGTAAATCCATATCGATTGCTTTAAATCCGGCCTTTTTGTCTCTTGGCTCAGCTTCTTTAATGACAAGATCGTGCCCGTGCCGCAATACATGCTGAATGATTTTAATGGAAGGTGTTTTGTCACTTACTAGCTCTATGGAAATGTCCACGGAACCTTCTTCCAGTTTAATCGCTTCCTTGGTCGATTGAATAGAGGTCTCGGCCTGCTCCAGCAGCGAGTCTTCGTATTTCTTCTGATACTCCGGGAAGTCTTCAGGAAATTCAGGGCTAACAACCAGCACTTTCAGCGGAGCCTCATTATTCCGTGCAAGGCTGAGTGCCTGTTTCAATCCCTCCGTTTCATCTGAAGTACCGTGGCTGACATAAAGTAAATTATGATAATGGTGCATGTGAATATCCCTTATTCTCAATGTTATTGCACTTCAGACCCACTTTGATGCATGGGTTACTCCTTCCTGCTGCTACGATGCGGAATCATAGAAATAAAACTATTTCAAGTAAACCAAAATAGGTGTAGAAGAGAATGAATTAGTGCAAGTAAGGAATAACAGCTTATGTTAAGCGCACCCTTTATGACCATACAGGAAGTGGCTGATCTGTTGAAAGTCAGCAATGCGACAGTACGTAGTTGGATTAAAAATGAGGAACTGCGTGCGGTAAAGCTGGAGCGTGAATTCCGTATCGCCAGAATAGATCTGCAGCACTTTGTTGATACGCGCGCGACGACGGATATTAAAGAGGCTTCTTCGCTCCACCTCAAAAGCTGAAGATGTGTGCCTCCACCATTTCCAATTCTATATTGCCTGATAGATAATGGTTCGCAGGGTGATTTTGAGATTTTACAGAGAGTTTTACACATACGAATTGGTACCAAATGATAATCACGAAAATAAATAGTGTTTATTGGATGAGAACGCGTTGATGTATCACCGTCTTTACGGTCGGTAACAGATTCTGTGCAACGATGTTGTACCCGTCTGCATTGGGATGAATCCCGTCATCCAGATTCAGGTTCGAGTCACCTGCAACGCCCGTTAAAAACGTATAGGTTACGGTAATAGGGTAGGCCGCTTCCAGATCTGGGAATATTGCATCGAACTGCTCCTGGAATACCGGGCCTATATTAGGTGCGGCGTTGAATCCCACCAGTATCACGTCAATATCCGCTTCGGTAAGCGTTTTGACAATATACTCCAGATTATCGCGGGTAGAGGACGGCGGCAGACCGCGCAAAAAATCATTGGGTCCAAGCGCGACAATGATGATATCGGGCGCTGCGTCTATCGCTCGCTGTATCCGCGCACGGCCGCCCGCAGTCGTATCGCCGGAAATACCATGGTTGAGTATGTGTATCCCCGCATAGCCTTTTTCCTTTAACAGACGTTCCAACTGTGCCGGGTAGGCATCTTTTTTATTCAACTGGTATCCTTCGGTCAGGCTGTCGCCCAGTGCCAAAATAGTAACCTTCTCGGGCGACGCTATTGCATATCCACTGCTGGCGATCCATATAACCATGCAAAGAAAAACTATCCAGCGAGTGTTCATGTCCTCTCCTTTACTGTCTCTGCAACAGGTATCACTGACTCTCGACAGTGCATCCGGCCCTGTGCCTATATTACGCGACATCTCATTAGATGTATATAGGGGCGAAAGTATTGTGTTAATAGGGCCGTCCGGTTCGGGAAAAACCTCCACCCTGCTGGTCATGGCAGGATTGGAGCGTGCCACCGGTGGTAAGATTTTTCTTCATGAGGAAGATATCAGCCCATTGTCGGAAGATGCGCTGGCTGCCTTGCGGCGACGGCATTTCGGCATTGTGTTTCAATCATTCCATCTCATTCCCACCCTGACCGCACAGGAGAATGTCGCCATACCGCTTGAGCTGGCAGGGGAGTCCGATGCGTTTGATCAGGCAGGTGCGATGCTCAAAGACGTCGGGCTAGGACATCGTGTTCAGCATTATCCTTCGCAACTTTCCGGCGGTGAACAGCAACGCGTAGCCATTGCCCGGGCATTTGCGCCCAGGCCACCTATTATTCTGGCGGATGAGCCGACCGGTAATCTGGACCGTAAGAATGGCGAGCATATTATGGAACTGTTGATTGGCCTGCAGCAGAATCACGATGCGACGCTGGTGCTGATTACGCACGACCCGGCCCTTGCCACACGTTGCGATCGTCTCATAGAGGTGGATGCCGGCAGGCTGAAAGAAATGGCTCCGCATGGCTGAGCTGTGGCACGATCTTCGGCTGGCTGCACGCTATGCCGGGCGTGAGATTCGTCATGGTGTGCGTGGTTTTCGTTTATTTATTCTCTGTCTGCTTCTGGGGGTGACGGTCATTGCCAGTGTCGGGCTGTTGTCGGACATTCTTAAAGATGGGCTTCAGCGTAATGCAAAAAGCCTGCTTGGCGGAGATTACGAGGTGTACCTGACCTATCGTGGCTTAACGCCGGAGCAGCAATCCGCCATTGAGAAAACTGCCACCTTGTCGCTTGCCATCGAGCTGCGCACCATCGCGCAGTCAGACGATAGCTTCCAGCTGGTAGAGCTCAAAACCGTGGACGCACACTATCCCTTATATGGCACTGTAGAGCTGGATCCGCCGATGCCGCTGGAGGACGCACTGGCTGACCGGGGCGTGGTTGTGGAGCCGGAGTTGCTGGAGCGTTTTGATACAAAACTAGGGGATGTGCTGCAGATGGGTGATCAGTCCCTCGTCATTCGCGCGATCATCGATAAAGAGCCGGATCGTATTGTAAATACCTTCAGTTTCGGGCCGCGTGCCCTCATGGCAGAACAGACATTACGTGAGACAAGCCTGCTGCAGCCGGGAGCGCTGGTGCGCTATCGTTACCGCGCTGCACTTCCGCCGGGGACGGATGGCGCAGCATGGATCGATGATTTAGAGCGGCAATTTCCCGATGCGCCGTGGCGGATTCGCGATTTTAAGGCAGCTGCGCCGCAAATTGACCGGGTACTCACTAATCTTACCCTGTTTCTCACCCTGACAGGATTGACTGCCCTGCTTGCCGGGGGCGCCGGAATTGCCAACAGTGTCTATGCGCTGCTGCAGCGTAAGTATTTTTCCATTGCCACGTTAAAATCGCTGGGGGCAACAAACCGGCTGATATTTCTTACCATGCTGTGTTTAATTCTTGTTGTGTCGGCGGCGACGATTGCGCTCGCACTCGGTCTGGCCGCTCTGCTCGCCTGGCAGGGCACGCGTTTTATCAATGAGTTGATGGATATCGGCGCGACCTTTACGGTACATCCCGAACCGCTGGTGCTGGCTGCCTTTTTCGGGCTGCTCATCGTGCTCAGCTTTTCGCTGTGGCAGTTAGGAGCGCTGCGTCACATTCAGCCTGCTGCTATTTTTCGCGGCAAGCTGGGACTGCAGGGCAGGCCCGGTATTACCATTATTGTACTGAATAGTGTGTTGGGTATTGCGCTCGCCGTTACAACCGTCGTCACTGCGGAGAATCAAACTGCGGCGCTGATATATCTGGTGAGTACTGTCCTCACCATTCTGATATTCTGGCTGTGTTCTTGGTTACTTCTCCATAGGGCATCCAAACTGAAGCCGCGGCGTTTCTGGCTGCGCTACGGTCTGGCGAATCTTGGTCGCCCCGGAGCACGCACCACTGCCACCGTCATGTCACTGGGAATCGGGATGACTTTCCTGATTGGAGTAAGTCTCATTGACACCAATATACAGCGCTCGATTGCCGAGATTCGTCCCAAACATGCGCCTACCCATTTTCTTATCGATATTCAGCCCGACCAGCAGCAAGGGGTGCGCGCATTGCTGGAATCGCTGGGAGCCAGCGATGTTACCCTTGCGCCGATGGTGCGTGGCAATATTGAAAAACTCAATGGCCGTCCGGTCGCAGAGGTCGAAGTGGCCTCCGAGGTACGCTGGGCCATCCGTGGCGACCGCGGCATCAGCGACGCTGTCACGCCACCTCTCGGCACTGAAATGGTGGCGGGCGTATGGTGGCCTGAGACCTATCAGGGCCCGCCACTGGTGTCGTTTGATGAACGGCTGGCCAAGGGCATGGGGCTGAGCGTGGGCGATACGATCACCTACAATATTCTTGGTGAGGTGATTACAGCGGAAATCGCCAATCTGCGTATTGTTGATTACCAGAATTTCCGGATGAATTTTTCCGTCATTCTCTCGCCGGGCATTCTCGACGCCTTTCCGCGCAGTTACATTGCCACCGCCAGCGTGCCGCCCGGTTCAGGCCTGCTGCAACAATTAGGTGCACGCTTTCCCAATGTCTCTCCCATCGCAGTAGACCGGGCCGTTGCCCAGGTGGCCGAGTTGAGCAATAATTTGGCGCTGGCCATTCGTGTTACCGCGATCTTCACGGTGCTGGCAGCGCTCGCGGTATTGATTGGTGCGCTGGTCGCCAATGAAGAACGCCGTACCTATGATATCGTAGTGTTGAAAGTGCTCGGCACATCCCGGCGCGATATTTTCCGCAGTTTTCTCACAGAATATGCCGGTATTGCGTTGATTGCGGGTGCTATATCGGTCATCGCGGGTACGGCTATCAGCTGGTATGTGCTGGACAGTTTTCGCTTTTTCACTTTCCGGCTCGCGCCGCATGTCTCGCTTACCATCGCCCTGATGGCACTGCTATTGATTGTCGGTATCGGTCTGATGATTATTCTGCGCTCTTACAGCCGGTCCGGCACCCACTATCTGCGCAATGAGTAAATTGAAAAATAAGAAAAAGAATTGGCTGTGTAGTCGGTAAACCTATCGCTTCCAGCTCTGTATTCCCTCATAAGTATGGATTTAGACGGTAAATTCTCAAGCGCTACGCCCACTGGAAGCCTCCTTCCAAATAGCATCGTTAAAGTTATACAGAAATCTGTTTTTTAGGATATTAAGATGCCACAGATTAGTGTAGATTGGATCGACTAAAATTTTATGAAGGGGTATATAGAATGAAAAAGACTATTATTGGATTAGTATCAATTATCGCATTTTCGGCTACTGGTGCGTGGGCAGAGGATGCTCCCTCCGGTGGCCCAACCATCCATGGTGGTGTGCAGTTAAATGTGGAAGCCGCAGAAGATATTTCGGCTGCGATCGGTAACGAAGCAACCGCTTCTCAGGAGCTGGGTGACATCAACTCTGGCAATATTACCGGCGATATTGAAGATACGGTAGCAGCTGATCAGGATATTTCAGCTGCCATTGGTAACAAATCATGTGCGTCGCAGAAAGTCGGTTCCATCGGCGGAAAAGGGAGCGACTGCGAGTAAGCAGAACCCCAAAGGGCAGAGATATCTCTGCCCTTTTTCCTTGTCTTTACATGTGTGAATCGGTGTGGTGAGTGTATGATGAAAGCGCTTTTATTGTCCGCCTTATTGTTGAGCATCATTATGCCACTTCCTGTTAACGCGCAGTTACTGGATGATACGGCTAATGTCAAAATCCTCAAAGCGCGTGCACAATTATTGCATCTGAATGAAGACAAGATCACTGATGACCTCAACGCTCAGGACAATCGTCTCAATAACCTGGGTGGCCGTGTGGATTGCGGCAGCGTTGATATTGGAAATCAGGTTATTAGCAGCGGTATTGGCCAGGATATCAGCGTGGTGATTACCGGAGATATTATCAACACCGGCAACCGGTGTGTGAATACAAACAAATAACAAAAATGCCTTCCATCATGGGGGCAAGGGCAGTGGTGGTATAAAGTGAATAAAGCGTGGAGAAAAGCCGCAAGTGCGGTTTCAGTTATGGCTTTGCTGCAGGGTTGCGGCATTACAGCCGTTGAATATCCCGACGATATTAAGGAACAATTGCCGGTACAAACCCCGGTGCGGGCCGTCACCGGATTCACCGACGGGCTGCATTGTATGGACCAGATGTTCCTGAAATATAAGGTACGCCCGATTCGTATCACTGCCGCACAAATTCCGGACTTTTCCGAAAGCCGCGGTGATGCAGGATTTGGTGCGCGTGAGATGTTGATTTCCGCTATCTCCGCGATGTCGCAACAAAGCGGAGCACTGCGTTTCGTCGCCTATGACCGTAGCACGCCGGATATTATTGCGCTGCAATCGGCTCACCCGAACAAAAAAGATTTTCTGGTGCCGGACTTTTTTATCCGCGGCGCGGTGACACAGATCGATGGCAGTCCCTATAGCCGTCAGAATGGTTATAGTCTCAGTGCAGATGATATCGATGAAGCCGAGATTCAGGGTGGTCAGCTGTCTAATTCCAACAGTGCGTCCCTTAAAACCGTCTCGGTTGATCTGAATATGGGGCTGATCAATAATTTTCAGCTATTGCCGGGTATTTTTTCCTCAAACGCGCTTTCTGTTGAAAAACGTGGTTCTTCCGATGATGTGTCGCTTAGCATTTGGAAGCTCGGCACCATCTACAGCCTGAACGATACTCGTGCCCAGCCGCTTAGCGGCGGATTGCGTGCGCTGATGGAAGTCGGTGCCATCGAGATGTTCGGTAAACTCTATAACCTTCCTTACTGGGAATGTTTAAGTGTGTTAGGAGAAGATAATGAGATTGCCGCCAAAGCACGCGATGCCTATGATGGCATGGGACGTAGCGAGCAAATTGCATGGATTGCCAGGGAACTCCAACGTCAAAATTACTTAAGCAAGGACGCGAAGATCACGCGGGAGGACGACGAACCATCCGACGCATTGCGTGCCGCAATGTCACATTATCGCGTGAAAAATGAGATGTTTGGCAATACGCTCATCACATTCAAGCTCTTTAAAAAGCTCTATGCCCAACAGCATATGGCCAACAAAGTGATCAGCCAGCCAGACAGTGTTGCAGCGGACCCGACGCCTGCCGTAGCGACCAGCCCATCAGGCAGCTCCGATGTGCAAGACACCAAAACGCAGTAGCCGCAGCGTTTCATTGCTAAGCGGTGCAGCTGTTCTGATTGCGGTCAGCGCCTCCGCTGATGAGGCAGAGCGACTGCTTGGCGTCACTGATATTGATCCCGTTGTTCGCGAGGTAATCGATGATGCCTTTGCCGATGGTAGTGGTTCCCTTCCTGGCCTGATCAAAAAAGTATCCAGCGGGCAGATGCATCCTGGTGCAGCCGCTGAAGAAATTATCGGCGGTGCCGAAGGTGAGATGATGCACATCTTAAAGCGGTTGGGTCTGGGCGCGGAGGCCCTGCGTATGAATACCAGCTGGCAAGCCTTTGCCAAAGCCCGGTTTGAGGCCAAGACCAGCCAGAATATTAAGCTGCCAAAACTGCCTAAGGGACTCAAAGCGCCATCGCTACCCGCGCTGCATCATCATGCCAGGAAAGACGATGCACCTGCTGATATCGATAAAAAACTCAGGCAGCTTGACCGCCAGCTCGCCCATACGATTGAGACGAAACCAAAAGTCTCGCACATCAAGGAAAACCTAGAACGCGAATCACATGTGCGCGATATCCATGCGCGTGCCAAAACACCCGATATTCAAACGCCACGTCCTTCGATTGATCGTAGTTTGGCAAACGGTCTGGCAAACGTGGCGCGTCCTGGTGCGATCCATCCATCCGTTGATACTAAACTGGCTAAGATCGATTCGATTAAGCCGGATGTCACACGGCCGTCAATCGATTCATCCATATCGAAACCCGCGGTGAATGTTGGTGACATAAAGACCAGGCTCAAAAATATTGGCGCATCGGTTGATCCCTCAACCACCGTTGATAAGGTGAAGCCGTCGGTCAATATCGCAGATATAACTCAACAGGTGGGAGATGTTGCACGGCCAGATGACATACCCCAGCCCGGAAATATCTCACAGCAAGTTAACGCTGCCACTGCTGGCATCGATCCGTCTGTTAATCCGGCACTTGCGCAACTAAACGATCTGTCGAACCGAGTGACTGCACAAGTAAACCCGAACGTTAACCCGGAGGTTGACCCACGCACAAAAATCGGCGACTTGCGACAACGTGTGGAACAATCGGTGGATGTTGATGCCATCCGTCAGCGTGTGAGTGCTGCGGTCGATCCCGATGCGCTGAAGAAAAAAATCGAAGGCAAAGTTGATGTCTCATCCATCCGGCGCAAAAGTACTGCGAATATTGATGTCAATCTGGATAAAGCCAAAGACCGCATCAAGGCCGCGATGAAAACGGTGTTTGGTACTGTGAATGGGTTTATGCAGAAGCAGGTCGATCAGAAACAGACTGATTATAATACCGCCAAAGCTAATTATAATGCCATTTATGTACCGCCGATTCGCAAGCATCGCGTCTGTGTGAAGCATATTGTGATCTGTGTGAAGCACGCCAATGTACCGATTCAATCCAGCGTCGAAGCGCATAATAAGGCATTGGCGAAAAAGAAAGTCGCCGAAGGCCAGATGGATGGTGCCTATAAAGAGTTGCAGAAATACCAGAAAGGCCAGGACTATGTCTTGCAAAAAGAAACTGATACCTACGGCCAGCTCGATACCGTCTTTGCCAGCGCCAACACCTCGAGCGATGTTGCCGTTCAGGTCAGCTCTGATCCAGCAGAAACTGCAACGGCTGAGGCGCCCGGCAAACAGAAGAAACGGGTGCCGGGAGGCTCACATGATCACGATGTGGTGGTGATCGCTGATAACATCACCGAAAATATTGTCTCTGTTGGCACCATCACGGCGGCTATCGGTTCAGACTCCGTCGCCACGACTGATATTGGCGCGATCGGCGATATCAGTGACACACGCGTGCTCGGCGATATCCGCCAAACCATCATTGCACCTGGTGTGATCAGTGCGTCGCTGGGGTATAATACGTCCGCTGATGTGCGCATCGGAAATATTGATGGCACTGTCAATGGCAGGCTGGATCGTGATGTGAATGCCGTGGGCGTGCTTGCTGCCGCGATTGGTGGAGATTCAGATGCCAGTGTAGAGCTTGCGAATATCAATGGCATTGTAAACGGATCTGCCCAGCAAGACGTCACCGTCGTCGGCGCATTAGCGGCATCCATTGGCGCAGATACCTCTGCACGTGTCCATATGGCGAATCTTGGGCAAGGCATTCGTGTCGGATCACTTGATCAGCGTATCATTCAGGCCACTCCCGCAATTGCTGCGGCCATCGGCTATGATGCAGATGCCTGGATCACTGCGGGTCAGGTTAATGCCGACGTTACCGGCAATGTCAAACAGCATATCAATATTGGCTCGGTGATCGCCGCCGCCATTGGTAGCCGTACGGAAACGAAGATTCGCATTGGGGAGGTCAATGAGAAAGTCACTGGCGATGTCACGCAAAACATCAATGCCGGTTCCATCACCAATATTGCCATCGGGGCAGGTACTAAGGCCAATACTGATGTCGGCGTCATTGATGCGCCTGTCACCGGTGATGTCACCCAGAATATCAATACCGGTGTGATTACTACCGCGACTGTGGGGGTTGGCACCGGTGCGGAAACGGTCGTCGGTGCGATTCGCGCCCCGGTCAATGGTGATGTAAATCAAAATATCTCGGTGGGTGATATCACCACCTTTTCTATCGGACTGGGAATTGGCGGCGATGCCGATATCCGGGCACGCAGCTATGTTGGTTCTGTCTTCCAACCTGTCAACGGTCCGGTCAATATCAAGGTCAACACAGGTGGCATCGTCTCGCTCGGGTTCGGTTTAGACATAGATTTAGGGCCATTTGGTGAATTACGCATTGTAGAAAGTGGCTGTGAAGGCGGTAGTGTGCGCTTAGGAAATATAGGAAACCCATGTTAAGATATTTTTCTCCCTTTCTTCTGATTGTTTTGTTTGCCGCACCGCTATATGCCGTTGATGGCTATGATCATTTCAATAATACACGTGTTACGATTATTGCGGGTGATCGCATCGCGGTGGGTGAAGACTTGGGTGTCTATATATGGAAAGAGAAAAAATTCCGGCCCGTTGAAATTGATAATATCGTGACACGAGGCGGTGATCTGGAACTGGAAGTCATTGACCGCAAACATAACAAGCAGTTTTTCTTTGAAATTCGTGCCGATGACCCAGGGCTTGATTTGCTAACAGAGTTCGACCCCGGTCTGCCCTATCCGGAAGTGTTAAGCCCACAGCTACATATGGAACATGATTTACTGGAAGCGCGTGGCGATATGACCAGCCGCGGCAATCTTGTTGACCGTGGTAACCTTATCGAACAAGGCTCAAGGCTGCATGAGGAGAATATCTTAGAGCAAGGCCAGCCTTCTACGAATCAGCATCTTTTGTATCAAGGGTTTCAACCAATTGAATGAAACAAGATAGAGAGGTCGGACAATAAATCTTCTCTTACGATTCAGTAGCTTATAGTTGTGTGGCTGACTGTGTGGTCAGCAACTATCTTGTTTCCAACTCTTACAGGGTGGTTTTGAGGTTTTTCGGGGATTCTTGCGAGAATATCGTTGGCAAGCGCGCTTTGGTTTTGGGCTAGCCAGAACATGGTATTTTTCAAAACGGGGAATAATCAGGGAAAACAGGATAATACAAATCAAGCTTGTTACGGTGTTGACCGGAATATGGTATCCGTCAACATTAACAGGCTTTGTGCCCCTTTTCTATTGACACAGGCCTCTCAAAATGGTGTATCTAGCGCCTCTTAAAGCTAGTGGTCCCTTCGTCTAGCGGTTAGGACGCCGCCCTTTCACGGCGGAAACACGGGTTCGAGTCCCGTAGGGATCACCAAAATCTCCTCCAGCAAAATCCATTATCGCCCAAAAACACTAGCGTTTACAACGGTTCTGTGTTAGCGATTTGTGTGTTGCCGTCGCATATTGTCCGACTAAATCCAGATATTTTGTTGGTATATGTGATGGTATAAATTGTACCAACAGGAAATATACCAACAATTATGAAGCTCAACGACACAGCCTGTAAAAACTATAAGCCCAAGGAAAAAGCCTATCGTATGACAGACGGAGGCGGCCTTTACCTCGAGATTATGCCCAATGGCAGCAAGTATTGGCGCATGAATTACCGTTTTCTAGGTAAGCAAAAGACCATTGCGCTAGGCATTTACCCCCGGGTAACGTTGAAAGAAGCCCGAGATAAACGAGAGGAAGCCAAGAGACTCTTGGATCAGGGTGCTGATCCTTCTGCTAAGAAAAAAGAAGCCAAGCTCCAGTCGCAAGTCGAACATGAAAATAGTTTACAGGCCGTGGCATATGAGTGGCATCAACAAAAGATACACACATGGAAATCGGATCACGCGGCCAATATCAAGAAACGCCTCGAGGTAAATATCTTTCCGGATCTCGGCCAACGCCCTATCAAGTCTATTAAGCCCCAAGAGTTACTAACGGTTATTCGCAAGGTCGAGCAACGAGGATCACGCTACCTTGCCCACCGTATGATGCAAACCTGTAGTCAGATCTATCGCTATGCCGTAGCGGTCGGCAAAGCGGAGCGTGATATTACTTATGATCTTAAAGGTGCCTTAGAACCGGCCAGAGGAAAAGGCTACGCTCATTTGACTGAAAAACAGCTTCCGGAGTTCTTGGAGAAACTGGACCGCTATGACACTGAATATAATGGTGCGTTATTGACTAAGCTGGCCTTCAAGTTCCTGATCCTGACCTTTGTGCGCTCCGGTGAAATACGAGGAGCTAAGTGGGACGAGATTGACTGGGATAAAAAGCAATGGCGTATCCCTGCGGAACGTATGAAGATGAAAGAGACGCATATTGTTCCTTTGGCAAGACAGAGCCTTGCGCTCCTAGAACAAATTCAGGAAATATCGGGGAACAGCCCAAGCGGATATATCTTTCCTAGCCAGCAAAGCCCGAGAAAAATGATGAGTGAGAACACCTTCCTGCGTGCGATCGACATTATGGGCTACAAGGGCGTTACCACAGGCCACGGGTTTCGCACTACTGCTTCTACCATCCTTAATGAGAATGGCTTTAGAGGTGATGTAATCGAACGCCAGCTTGCACATGCAGAACGCGACCAAGTTCGTGCGGCCTATAACTATGCTGAGTATCTCCCTGAACGTCACACCATGATGCAGTGGTGGGCTGATTATCTGGATGGAAATAACGTTGAAAGCGGTAAAGTAACTAGCATATTAGCAGCAAGGGCATCTAATGGTTGATAGCGAATACATCAATCGTTGTCTTGACGAAATTAAAGGCCATGAGATTGTACGTGATGACCGGCAGCGTGCGAAAGAACTTGAAAAAAGTATTGATGAACTAGAGTCTGATTTTAATCGTGTTATTTGTCGTGCCATAAGTGATTATAATGAAACGCAGAACCCTCTCTACATATGGGAAATGTATTTGATGCACCGAGAACTGGGAAAAGCAGTTCCGGAGCGTATTATGCAATACTTTGATGAGTGCGCATATAAACTGCTCGATAAAGCATACGGCTCAGTGTTGCTGAAAGATGCAATAAGGAAGCAAGGCTTTAAGAAAGGTGTAGATGGGGGTGTCGTAAGCTATGAGGCATTGGGTTTGAGCCGAACTAAAGGTGCGTATAATGCATTTATTGGACTACAGCGTAGAGAAGCATTCAATCTGCTAATGTATGATATAGAACAGCTGGAAAAGTTATACTTGAGTCAAGGTGAGGAAGAGGTGACTGCTAGAGTGAGAGCAGTGAAAGAAGTACATCAGAAACAAGAGAGTGAATTTGATGAGGATAGTATAAGTGAGAATACGCTTTACAAGCATTACAAAGAATATAAAGAGCAATCAAACTAGCAGGTTATCTCATTTATATAAGTCGTTCTTCAAATAAATGACCGTCTAAAAAGACCGTATTAATCTCTACGACACAAACAAGGAGATTAATTATGACAGTACAAGCCGAGAATTATAACGATCAAATGAACCCGCAACTTCCTAGTATGGGTTTTATGAGATTACCACAAATCCTGACAGTTCTTCCGATCAGTAAGTCTACATGGTGGGCAGGCGTTAAGGCTGGACGCTTTCCAGAACCTGTCAAATTAGGCCCGCGTATCACGGTTTGGCGTACAGAAGATATTCATCAGTTGATTGCAAACTTCGATCAAGAGGGAGGCAAGAAATGAACGGTATCTTTGGTCGATTAGATAGGTGTTATTTATCTACACATAAGAGGATTATGGAGGTTTTGAGTGAGTGTCAGAACCTTAGCCCTGATGATAAAGCTGGACGATTTCTACTTCAGCATCACCTTTGGCCTGACTTTATAAGCGAAGATTTTCATTTCCATCCTGCTAGTCGTATTCCCGGTTATTCAAAAAAGTATCCGGCAATCATCCTAACTTTCCGCAACAACTATAACAAAATATCAGCAATTCGTGTGTACCCGTTAATAACGAAAAGCAGCAGGCTACATATTAAGATGGGGATACAGGTAATTGCCGAGGATGTTTCAAATGAAGGGGAAGCGTGTAGACTATTTTGTGAGTCAGAAACGCTGACGCTAACGTTAAGACTCGAAGATGCTTTGGCGTTGCGGCAGCACCGTGATCATTATTCCACTTGGGTTATATCAAGCCTAGATAGCATTGATAAGCTACATGTTCCTTATGCAATAAAAGACATCAGACTATGTGTGAGTGATGATTCTATAGATAGCGCTACAACCATTAGTACGGCTACTTCTATAGCAAAGAGAGCGATAAGTCACAGTTGCAGTATTGAAGTTATGCCTGCCGATGGGATGAGCTTTCATGAATACTTAACGGTTTGTAGCCTGCATGGCTTGTAATGCTAAGACGCTTATTAAATAAACGCCAGATATCTCGTCTTCTGCACTGCGATAGCAAGCAGCTAAACGAATATATGAAACGAGAAGACTTTCCCTTTCAGATAGTGTTAAGCGAACGCTATCGGGGATGGGATGAAGATGAGATTCAGGACTGGATCGTGAAACAGTTGGAGAAACGAAACTAATGCTAAGATGATACGGTGGAGGGTATGACCGCGGCACCGTATCGTAAACCATATCTCCCACCGCGGGGCTTTGCGCATACGGAGAGGGGCAGGACTTGAGACCGAAGCCCGCGCAACGGAGTGTATGATACTTCGCAAGTAGCGGTCGACCCCATGGACATCATACCGACCATGGGGGCCGAAAGTGACATGATAGCGATGTGCTAACAGAGATTGCTTAAGGCTTAGTCCCGGCCACCTTGGGAGCCGTTCGCTCCGGGGGCTTGGTCGGACTGAGCCTTCTGTTTCCAATCCTGCAATATGCTGATAATGAATGATCCTGTGCTGCTTTATTGTTGCAGTTACCTCGCAGTGAAACTGCACTTTGTTTGCATCGCATAGGGGGTGTTTCAGTGCCTTTTTGAAGGCTGAATTTCCTGAATGGTTGTTATAAAACAGCTTATTAAATCGATTGCGGTCTCTTTTCCGACCTTTCGGTGACCGTACTTGAGTGTAACAGTTTCAGCGAGGTCGGTATGTAGCAGATAATGATAGTGGTTCGGAGCGTCAGCTACCTCTCTGATTATTTTAATCCTGCTCGTCTCTATGGTGCGGCCAGTTGTCGGAGAAGGCAGAGGATAAACAGATAACCATTCCGATCAGCAAGCCATAGAAGGCACCCAACACCATGCGTTTTAGGGTGGTTCCACGAACATGATCAATATCGAATTGTCGCATGGCTACCTGACCATGCAGCTCGCTGAATCCGTGGCCGATATAGCCGGACAAATACTCGCCGTAGCGCATGATATGGTAGATACATTCGCCGAACAGAGAACAAGTTAAAATCGGAATAGCAAAGTAGTAGATAAGAATTTGAACAATGTTCGGGCGTTTGGCCACCCAATCACCGAAGCGATAACACATTGCGATAAACCCTCGCTGGAACGGTTCTGGCTCTTCCTCCGTGGCAGTCATACGACAGATATGGGCATCCGCCGGAAGTTCGAGGGTGAATGTATCATGCAGATGGAGCGTGCTGCTACAGTTGGGGCATGGTTGTTTTTTCTGTGGCAGAGGAGCGCCACACTCCGGGCAGATATTGCGGTCAATCAGATCCCAGTCGGCAGGGTCAATCAGCGGAGCATTGTCGGATGGCAATGTTTCTTCTTCTGGCTGAGGTAGTATGCCCAGCAGTGTTTCGCTGACTTCTTCATGCCAGTCGATATTTGCTCCATCACTCTCGAAGTCATCCGATATATCCCAGCAATGAGGATTTTCGACCAGTAACTCATCCACCTGCCGGAACCACTCATCAATATCATCACAGTGCCGGGTGCCAGTGGTATTACTGATAAAATACTCGGTCGAATAATGGTCGCCACCGATGGCCGGGTCGTAGGTCGTATGCAGTGCATCAAGGATAAAGTCCTCAAACCCCAGACGCAGGCTGTAATGACGGCGCTCTGCGCTCCCGTTTGATGAAAAAGTCAGGCACAGATTCGCTTCTTCCAACAGTTGCGGAAGTCGTGCCAGTGCCAGTCGTAATTTTGCCAACCTGAATAACGTAGTGGGTGTTGTATTGATTGTTAGGAGTTGATCGGTGAGATGATATAGACGAGCCACTATGTCGCGGTCGCTATCGTGCAATGTAAGTTCCATAGAACGCCCCTTTGTTATGCCATTAACAAAACGGCTACCAATCCGAAGACTGGTAGCCGGGGTGTTCAAAAAACCGCGATAAGACGGCCGCGACGCTTTCAGCGCGAGCCTATTATATAACGTCGCCACCCCGACCATAAGAAGTCGAGGTGACCGTTTGATGTATCGACGGATGTCACGACCGCCGCTTATCGAGAGGTTTTTGAAGCCCCGAGACTAATTTAAAATAGCCTCATTGGTAAGGTAACACTGGTATTGGTTTGGTCAAGAATAAAGGAAGGTAGGTTCTAGGGCGAATTAGCGGGTATATAAGTACGTTATATGCACTTTTTGAAGTTGATGCTGGTTAAGAGGGTATTGTGTGTATATTATGTGATCACTATTAGTGGAGTCAGAAGCTCCTCAGGCAAATAAAAAAATAATAGGGTGAGTTTAGCGGATGTCTAAAAAAACAGATAATGTTTTACCTTTGATGAAGAAATCTAAGGTTAGCATCGAGTGTTCAGATAATCTCGATTTCATGAGGAACCTTAAAAAGGAGAGCATGCACCTTATTGTTACGTCACCCCCGTACAATATCGGTAAAGAGTATGAGAAGAAGACATCGTTAGACATATATATTGAGGAGCAAGCGGCTACTATTGCAGAGTCTGTAAGGGTGCTTCACAAGAACGGATCTATCTGTTGGCAGGTTGGTAACCATGTAGATGATGGTGAAGTTTTTCCGCTCGATATGGTTTTATATGATTTATTTAAGAATCATGGCTTAAAGCTGCGTAATCGGATTGTTTGGTCATTTGGTCACGGGTTGCACTGTCAAAAGCGTTTTTCTGGCAGACATGAGACTATTCTGTGGTTTACGAAGACAGATGATTATATCTTTAATCTGGATCCCGTTCGTGTTCCCTCAAAGTATCCCAATAAAAAACATTTCAAAGGGCCTAATAAAGGAAAGGTTTCTAGTCACCCATTAGGAAAAAACCCATCTGATATGTGGGATATCCCGAATGTTAAATCAAATCATGTAGAAAAAACCTCTCACCCCTGTCAATTTCCTATTGGCCTTGTCGAGAGACTGGTGTTGGCATTAACAAATGCAGGACAGAATGTATTGGATCCATATCTCGGTGCAGGTTCATCGGCAATAGCAGCATTGAAGCATGGAAGAAACGCCTATGGTTGTGACATTGTGCAGGAGTATATCGACATTGCTAATGATCGGGTTGAAGAGTTATTTGCGGGAACACTACGTACTAGGCCTATGAATAAACCGGTCTATGAACCACAACGAAAGAGCGGCAAATGAAACTTGCATTTACTTATGACCATCATAATGCGGCCTCCGAATGGTCAGATCGTGAGATACAAGAATGGTTAACCGACGTTTTTGAAGCGCCGGCGATAGGGATTAAACCTCGTTGTACGTCAGACATAAGGGAACATGTGTCGAGGGAATTCGAGTCGAATGGATGGGCGTTAAACGTAAGAATAGACCAAGACGCCCAATTGACTGTTTTTGCCTGCAAAGAGGACATGGCCTTTCAACTTCAAACAGGCAATATGAGTAGAGCGCCATACGATCTGTTGAAGTTGCAGTACTTATTTCAGAGTAAGAAGATAGAATTTGCGGCTTTAGCGGTTCCAACTAAAGAGGCCGCCAAGAAAATAGGTGATAACATTGCAAATGCAGAGCGGATTTGCAAAGAGCTTCAGATATTTGATCGGGTTATAACAGTTCCGATTTTACTTGTCGCTTTTGAATAAGGAATAATTTTTTATGACTTACAACGTGGTCCTAACCTCTAGAGCCGAGCGAGATGCCCAAATCAAACAAGGGGTGCTATCTCCTGTAGGTTCAGAAAATTTTTATGATTTTAGGAATACAAAGTATGAGCTGCCAGTTATTCGCATTGACATTACTTTGCCTATTTATCGAATGGAAAATTTTCGAACGTTCACAAGTCAAAAAGAATATGTGGTTGAGAATAAGGAGGATCAAGGATTTTTTGCTAGAGGGCAAGAAATTGAAAGCGTCCAACAAGTACAGCATGACATTCTTGTAAAGCTCGCAAAGAAAGGAGTCTCTGACTCCATTGTTCCTGTTATTGATGTTTTGCGAAAAGATAAACAACGAGAGCCGCTTCTTATCTCTAGTACAGGTGTTGTAATTAACGGCAATAGGCGGTTGGCTGCTATGAGGGAATTATATGCGGAAGATTCCGCTGCTAATTCTGAGTTTAGTCATGTAAATTGTATGGTTCTCCCTGAGGATGCCACACCTGACGAGATAGTTGATGTGGAGGCCAGTCTTCAGGCAAAGCCCGAAACAAAATTAGATTATGATTGGATTGGAGATGGGCAGCTTATTAATCGCCTAATAAACATGGGGCGGACAACCGCACAAGTTGCTGATCAACTAAACAGAGGTGAGAAGGAAATAAAAAACTCTTTGCAAGCACTTGCTGAAGCTGAGTTATACCTTAAAGATTGGGTAAATGCTGAGGGCGAATATAGTAGGGTTCGTGATGATGCGGAGCAACTATTTAAGGATTTACCTAAATCTTTAGACGGAAAGGATGCTGGATTGCAAGATGCCAGCCGTGTAATTGCCTGGTCATTATATGATAATAAAGAGAAACTTTCCGGCAGGGTTTATGATTTTAATCCTGCATTTGGGAAGCTGGCAACCGATGTTCTGGATCGTTTAGCTGAAGGCTTAGGAGTGTCGAATGTAGGCGTTCCAGGAGCAGATGATGAGGATTCTTTTAGTGTAGATATGGAAGAAGACTCCGAATCGCCATCATATGGTGATGTCATACAGGCTTTACGAGACGAATCTACTAAAGATGATGCTGTAGATGTTTTAATTGAAGCCTGTCTGAGCGCAATTGAAACTGAAAAAGGACAAAAATCTGGGGAAGCTGCATTAAAAGCTATAAGTGTTGCACATTCTAAATTAGCCGCTGTTGATTTATCTAAGGCGCACCCCCATACGTATAATGGGATACGCAATCAGCTTAGTTCGATAGGAAAGTTGGTTGAATTGCTAAATACAAAACTCGATCAGTATGAACAATGACTTTTGTCGGATATTTAAAAAACAAAAGATGTATATATGAACGAGAATGTATCAATTATCACTATAAACTATGACCCCATAAGGGTCTCAGGGCGTCTGATTCACAGTGTGGTAGGCAAGAAGTCGTCCATTTGGGAAAGATTGCGCGCTCATGTTATTGCTGACCAGACAGCAATAACACTTACTGAAGAGTATATAGAATTAGCATGGCCGGATGTGCTGGCTATTGTTAGGGAGTATGGAAGTAAATCAGCGCAGTCCTCTCTGTGTTTTAGGTTCCGACCAGAAGGAGAGGCGCTTGCCAGAATAAAAGAGTTCTCTATAGAAGTTAAGCAGACAAGGCTATCGAGGAACGAATTACGTGTAAGTTTAGATGCAAAGCAAATAAAAGAGAAACTAGAGCTTTCTGGTTTCAGTTTTGCTAAACGCGACTTAAGGCCATTCCAACTTCGTGACTTACAGCATTTACTGGCGCTGCCTCATGGAGCTAACTTCTCAGTTCCCGGTGCGGGTAAAACAACAGTGACCTTTGCATTACATTTGCTTGTGAGAGAACAGGGGCAGCATTTGTTTGTTGTGTGTCCCAAAGCAGCTTTTCCCGCGTGGCAGTCAATCGTTCGTGAGTGTATGGACGATGATGCCACAGGTTCTAGTGCTGAACCCTTCACGCTTTTGGATGGTAAGCAAGAAGAAACAGAGGCTTTACTCAGATCTGGTGCTACCCGATTTATAATGTCTTATGATTTGCTAGTGAGACAACAAAGTGTGGTCTCTGCTTATTTTGCCAGTAATCAAGTCCACCTAGTCTTAGATGAATCTCACAGAATGAAGGCAGGTTGGGCATCTCAGCGTGGAGCGTTTTTGCTAAACATTGCGTCTTTGCCAGTTAGGAGGGATATATTATCTGGGACACCAATGCCTCAGGGTGCTAGTGATTTAGCATCTCAGTTGGGATTCCTTTGGCCCGGTCATGGGTTGGACATACAAATACAGAGAGGTGTTGCACCTAAAGAAGTACTTGGTCAACTCTATGTAAGAACTACCAAACAAGAGTTGGGACTTCCTCCCGTGAACCGTTACTATCCTTCCGTGGATATGGCTCCGGGTCAACTAGCTCTTTATTCAGTGGTTAGAGATGAAGCGCTGAGACAATTAGTTAGTGTCATAAAGGCGGGTAAATCCAATCCTGACTATCTAAGCGCTAGGCGTTCTGTTATGCGCCTTCTTCAACTCTCGGTTAACCCCACTTTAGCACTCCGGAGCATGGCAGGTGATGCAATATATCTGGATTCAGGAATTGTAGATAAAGTGATAGAGGAAGGGGCATCATCAAAAGTACGAGCTGTAACAGACCATGTGAGACAGCTTGCGAAAGAGGGTAAAAAAACGGTTGTTTGGACAATTTTTACGCAAACAATTCGTGAGCTTGAAGATATGCTGGTGGATATAAATCCAGTATCAATATATGGTGCCATTCCTTCTGGAGATTGCGGTGATCTCACCACAAGAGAAGGTCGCTTAAAAAGGTTTCACGAAGATGATGCATGCCAGGTTCTGATAGCTAATCCTGCTGCTGCTGGTGAAGGTATTAGTCTTCATCAAGTTTGTCACGATGCAATTTATCTAGATCGCAGCTATGTTTCCACGCACTATCTTCAGTCTATAGATAGAGTGCATAGATTGGGGCTTGCTCCGGATGTTGAAACCAACATTCATATCTACGAAACCAAGGCTCCTCCATCTCTAGGTAGCATAGATTTGTCTGTCCGTAGGCGATTGGCAACAAAAATACGTAATCTACAGCAGCTCTTAGATGATCCGGATCTTCACAAAATAGCATTTGACGAAGAAAATGCAGGCGACCCTGTTGACTATGATGTAGATCTCCAGGACTTGATAGATCTAGTAGAAGAGCTTGAAGGAAAAGCAACTTCACCTGGCATTGAAGCAGATGAGTGAGATTTCCTTTGATAGGCTGTTTTCTATGTCGGCGTTCGAGGGTTTGAGAACTCTGAGAGCGCAACACGCAGATAGTCCTGATCTTTCAATTGAAGAGGTGATGGTAATAGTAAAGCGAATACATCCCGATGCCTTAACATTTGATTGGGAGGCCGCTGCTTTACTCTATGAGATAGTTGATTCTGCGACTCCATTGGAACCAGTCCCTTTTTTTAGAGGATGTATAGAAGGGGTTTTATTTGACCGCTTGCCTATCTGGGTCAAACTAATGGCCCTCGGAAGGAAAAAATTCACAAATAAGTTAAGTCGCGATGAAAGGAGTATGTTTCGTCAGGCTGGGTTACTAATTGATCCACCTACGGATATAGTAATCGAGTGGTGGGATAAGGTTACAGGCCAAGTTAGGTTAGAGAAAGATAGAGTTAAGCTAAATCAGGCCAGAGAAGCTGAAAAACTTAGTTTAGAGATAGAAGAGAAGAGGCTTATATCTATAGGGGTTGATAAAAAGCCCAAGTGGATTGCGATTGAAGATAACACTGCAGGTTATGATGTCCTATCCTACGAGGTAAACAATTATGGTTTGATTAACAGGCTGATCGAAGTCAAATCAACAATTGCGTCGCCATTGCGTTTTTATTTGACTCGAAATGAATGGGAGCAAGCCATAAAGTATGGAGATGCTTTTTGTTTTCACATTTGGGATATGAACCAGAACCCAGCCATTTTACACGAGAGATCGGTTTCTGATATTGCGCCACATGTTCCGCAAGATAATGAAAAAGGTAAATGGAAAAACGCAGAGATACCAGTTAATATCTAAGAATAAAAAAAACAGATTTATGCGTCAGCAAATTGCTTTGTTGGTATAAATGTTGGTATGTCGGAATAGGCGCCTGCTGATTATTAATTATAATCAGCTGTTTATTTCAATTCGGCGTGTCCCGTAGGGCAAAACTTCCTCCAGTAAAAACCAAAGAAGTCCAAAAACACTAGCATTTACAACGATTTTGTGCTAGCGATTGTGCGATATTGACCAAAACTTCCTCCAAAACAATCCACAAAAGTCCGAAAAACATAGATAAAATAAGCGTTTTCGCTATATCCAAAGAAGTACGAATTTTCTCCACATTTTTAACTTTATACATCTGATTTACGCTCTGCACTATAGTACATCTCTTGCGTTGCCAAATGCGCTGGGCGTGTTACTAAACTATGAGTAGATTAAGGGAGTTGCCGGGTGCAATTATGAAATACTGCTTTTTTGAGAGCTAATTACCACGAGAAGACCATCAATGAATATTCACACGCATGAAGAAGTAAAAAGCAAAATCTGGGAAATCGCAAACCGACTCAGAGGGCCGTATCGTCCACCGCAATATCGCCTAGTAATGCTTCCCATGGTCGTACTGAGGCGGCTTGATTGTGTCTTGGAACCAACAAAAGATGCTGTCCTAAAGTGCCGCGACGAATTGGAAGCGCAGGATATGCCCGAAGCAGCCGTAGAAAAACTGCTCGGCAAGGCGGCCGACCCGAACCGAAAGCATCCGCTATATAACACCAGCTCCTACACTTTTGCTAGCCTACTAGGGGATGCTGAAAACATTGCACCGAACCTTGTTGCCTATATTAATGGCTTTTCTCCAACAGCGCGGCACATTTTCGAGCGTTTCAAGTTCACTGATCAGATCGAGAAGCTAGATGCAAGCAATCGCCTTTTTACCATAGTCAGAGCAATGACCACGCTTGATCTTCACCCTGATCGGATTGACAACTTACAAATGGGTTACCTATTTGAGCATCTGGTTATGCGTTTCAATGAACAGGCCAATGAGGAAGCCGGAGATCACTTCACGCCGCGCGAGGTAATCCGCCTGATGGCCAATCTCATTTATACTGGCGAACAGGATGTCTATAAGCCAGGAATTTACCGTACGATCTACGATCCGGCCTGTGGAACAGGCGGCATGCTCTCCGAATCTGAGAAGTTGATACTTTCACAGAACGAGCGGGCGCAGCTTGCGCTATTCGGTCAGGAGTATAATGATGAGTCTTGGGCCATTTGCTGCTCTGATATGCTCATTAAAGACGAGGATACCGCCAACATTGTCCTTGGCGATACTCTCGGTGACGGTAAGACAAAAGACGGCTTTGAGGGTGAACATTTCCACTACCTATTGGCCAACCCGCCATTCGGCGTTGAATGGAAAGAGCAGAAGAGTACGGTTGAGCAAGAGCACAAGACTATAGGCTTCTCGGGGCGCTTCGGGGCTGGCCTACCCGCCATTAATGATGGCTCATTGCTTTTTCTACAACATATGATTTCCAAAATGCACCCATACGAAGAGGGGGATGAAGACCAGCCAGGCTCGAAGATCGCCATTGTTTTCAACGGCTCGCCTCTTTTCTCCGGTGATGCTGGGTCAGGGCCGTCCAATATCCGGCGGTGGATCATCGAGAATGACTGGCTCGACGCCATTGTCGCACTGCCTGACCAGCTCTATTATAATACCGGTATTTTCACTTATGTCTGGCTTGTCACCAACCGCAAACCACCTGAGAGACGTGGCAAAGTCCAGCTGATTGATGGCACACGCTTCTTCCAGAAGATGAAGAAGAGCCTTAACAATAAGCGCAATGAGATTACTGAGGATCAAATCCGTGACTTGACCCGTATTTATGGTAACTATCAGGATGGAGAACAGGTAGAAGTTGGACTCGATGGCGAGACTGAGAAACGAGTCATCTCTCGTATTTTTGAGAACCGAGAATTTGGCTTCCTCAAGGTAACAGTCGAGCGTCCTTTGCGGATGAATTTCGAAGCGACACCGGAACGCATTGCAAAGCTTGATGATCAGACGGCTTTCACTAATCTGGCCACTTCAAAGAAGATCAAGGACAAGGAAGCTGCCGCATGTGAGATCGAGGAAGGCCGCAAGCAACAAGACGCGATCCGTGCCATGCTTGCGACACTCGAGGGCAATGGGCGGTACATGGATAGAGAGGCTTTTGAGGTTGACATGACGAGTGCGGCCAAACGTACCGGCTTGAGAATTCCTGCGCCGATCAAAAAGACAATCTTTGCTGCTCTTGGTGAACGCGACCCGGAGGCCGAGATTTGCCGTGACAGCAAGGGACAGAAAGAACCTGATGGCGAGCTGCGGGACACGGAAAATATTCCGCTGCCGTCTGAAACGGTGCTGCCACTTCCGATGGGGTTTGGACCGGACAAGCCTAATGACCGGCTTATCGAGGCATTTAAAGGGGATATTGACGCCTATATGGCTCGTGAGGTGCTGCCCCATGTGTCTGATGCTTGGGTGGATTACGAGAAGACGAAAGTCGGCTATGAAATCCCGATCAACCGGCATTTTTATGTCTATAAACCGCCGCGTCCGCTAGAAGAGATAGAAACAGATATTACGAAGCTCGAAAGAGAGATTGCTGGGCTCTTGGAAGGGCTGGTGGTATGAGAGCATCTCACTCTTGGGACATTTGGAAACTATCTCATGCATATGGCCGAATAGGAAGTGGCACTACACCTGCGTCTAACGATGCAACGTATTATACTGAGGCAGGAGGAACACCATGGATAACCACCGCTGAGCTTAGAGAAAACTATATTACTTCCACACTACAGCAAGTGACCAATGAAGCTCTTGAGAATTATTCCGCATTAAGAGCCTATCGCTCTGGCTCCGTGATGATGGCAATGTATGGTGCAACAATTGGCCGGCTCGGTATCACTGAAGTTGAAGCAACATGTAACCAAGCCTGCTGTGTATTTGAAACTTCTGAACAGTTCGATAATCGCTTTCTGTTTTATTGGCTTTGGCATCGCCGAAGTGATTTGATAGCTCTTTCTGTCGGTGGTGGCCAGCCTAACCTAAGCCAACAGGATCTCCGAGAAGAGCGTGCACTATGTCCCCCGCTCGACACGCAGAAGCGGATTGCGCGGTTTTTGGATGAAAAAACAGCACGGATCGACGAGCTGATTGAAAAGAAGCGCGTGTTGCTGGACCGGCTGGCCGAAAAACGCCAGGCTCTCATTACCCGTGCCGTTACCAAAGGGCTTGACCCTTCTACACCGATGAAACCCTCTGGCATTGACTGGCTTGGCGACATTCCAGAGCATTGGGAGATAAGGCGACTGAATAGCTTTTGCGATTTTAAGTCAGGTAAAGCACATGAACCTTTCATCGAACCTGATGCTCCGTTTGTATGTGTAAATTCCCGCTTCATTTCAACGAACGGTTTAGCGGTAAAGCGATGCTCGGAGAACCTCACACCGGCGAAATTAGGCGATATACTGATGGTTATGAGTGATTTGCCAAATGGGAGAGCCCTTGCCAGGTCATTTTTAGTTGACGAACAAGACCAATATGCGGTTAACCAGCGTGTCTGCTGTATAAGACCTCGATATGGAGTGGCAGCTTATTTTAGTTATCAATTAAATCGCAACCCACAGCTTCTGAGATATGACGATGGCAAGGAACAAACGCACCTTTCCAACTCGAATTTCAAATTATTGAAACTTTTGGTGCCGCCAGCGATTGAACAATTAAGTATCGTTGATTATCTAAACGGCGTGTGTTCTTTAATTGAAGAAGCATCCTCAAAGGTGGTAACAAGCGCAAATTGTCTGGAAGAATACCGCTCCGCTCTCATTACCAAAGCCGTTACGGGTCAAATCCCGGAGCTACGATGACTCTCGATGCTTCGACATATCTCGGGCATCTCAGGGCCTATGTGAACGATCGCTATGTGATGGATGATGGCTCAAACGAGGAAGTCACGCTGCGGGAAAAGTATTTCCCACCAACTGGAATACGCGCCAAGACTCGTAAAATACGCCTGTTACTACCTGGGCCAGGGCTTGCTTTCAAGCTCGATTACGACCAATTTCAATCACGTAAAAGAAAGACAAAACCACCACTCTTTCACTTTCTCGATGATACGGCAAAACCTTGGTCTAAACGCTGTGATTTCGTAATCTTCTACGTTAATGGTCGCGCCTTTCATGCCGATTGCATCGAGTTCAAATCGAAAAGCCTTACCGCTGAGAAAATCGTCCCACAACTCAAGGCGGGAACGTGCTGGGTTAAAGCATTGAAACGCACTATCGAACACTACACGGGAGATTCGCGGAAGTTTAAAGTTCGCAAGTTCGTTTTTGCTGAGAACGATAATCCGGATATATATCTTGAGCCTAACCGGCAGCTTAAAGCTGATCCATCCATTCGCTACTATCATTTTGACGAAGTGCAGGGACAATCTTTGGCGACGCTTCAAAATACCTCGATACAGGAGATTTAACGATGCCAGGCCATACGGAAACTGATTTTGAGATAGCCATTGAGGTTGGTTTGGTCAGCTCAGGCGGCTATGAGAAGCGCAATCCTAAGACGTATGATGAAGAGCTCGCTGTCTTCTCGGAAGATGTAACTGGCTTTTTGAGAGATAGCCAACCAGCAAAATGGGAAGCACTAGAGAAACTACTCGGTCCGAAGACATCAGAGACTGTCCTCGACAGTCTTGCCAAAGAGTTGGAGATCAAAGGTACACTGCATGTTTTGAGACATGGCTTCAAATGTTACGGAAAAAACTTCCGCATGGCCTATTTTCAGCCTAACACAAGCATGAACCCAGAGGCAGCCAAGAGCTATGCCTGCAATCGGCTTACAATTACGCGTCAGGTCTCTTTTACCTCGGTCTTGAAGAAAGCTGATGGCAAAAACCGTCGCTGCATTATTGATGTAATTCTGGCTGTCAATGGTATACCCGTCGTTACCGCCGAACTCAAAAACCCGCTCACCGGACAGCGTGCCGTTGATGCGATCTACCAATATGAGAACGACCGCGATGGCCGCGACTTACTCTTTGACTTCAAGAAACGCGCGCTGGTCCATTTTGCTTTAGACCCCGATGAGGTATGGATGACTACGTGCCTCAAGGGAAAAGAGACATTCTTTCTGCCTTTTAATCAGGGTAATAACCATGGTGCGGGCAATCCTCCGGTCGAGGGAAACTGGAAAACCCACTACCTTTGGGATGAGGTGCTACAGGCTGATAGTTTGCTCGAGATTTTGCAACGTTTTATGCATCTAGAAGTGATAGAGAAGAAGGTCAAAACTGACAAAGGGGCCCGCACGATTAGAAAGGAGACGATGATCTTTCCGCGCTATCATCAGCTTGACGTGGTGCGGAAGCTCGTAGCACACTCCAAGGCTCATGGTTCGGGGCACAACTATTTGGTGCAGCACTCGGCTGGATCGGGAAAATCTAACTCGATTGCATGGCTCGCGCACCGGCTTGCCAGTCTCCACGATGTGAATGATGAGAAAGTTTTTCACTCGGTCATCGTAGTGACTGATCGGCGAGTGCTTGATCAACAGCTGCAAGACACGATCTATCAATTTGAGCATAAGACTGGCGTTGTCGAGAAAATTGACGAAGACACACAGCAACTCGTTAGGGCGCTTTCTCAGGACACGCCTATTATCATTACGACGATTCAGAAATTTCCTTTTATTAGTCAAGCGCTGTCAACTCTCGAGAAGAAAGGCTCTAGTGTGAAGATCGAGACAGCAGACAAATGCTTTGCCGTGATCGTTGATGAAGCGCACTCGTCCCAGAGCGGCGAAACTACAACTGCTCTCAAGGGAATGCTGAATAAGCAAGGTATCGAGGCGGCGATTGCCATGCAGCTTTCTGAGGAGGAGGATGGAGAGATCTCCGAAGCTGAGGTCAGCGCGCTTCGAGATGCGATGCGGCGCTCACGGCAACCCAACCTCAGCTTTTTCGCATTTACGGCTACGCCGAAGTTTAAGACAAAGGCCCTGTTTGACGAACCTGGCCCATCCGGTACATCGCCTTTCCATGAGTACACCATGCGGCAAGCCATCGAGGAAGGCTTCATTATGGATGTGCTGCAAAACTACACGACCTACAAACGTTTTTTCGGCCTGATCAAGCAGGTCCAAGGCGATCCTGATGTGCCGCGTAACAAGGCTGCAAAAGCACTCATGCACTATCTTGAGCTCCACCCCGTTAATATTGAACAGGTCGTCTCTGTTATCGTCGAACACTTCCGGCTTTATGTGATGCACGAACTTGGTGGGCGAGCAAAAGCGATGGTTGTTACCGGCTCGCGGCTTGCCGCTGTAAAATATAAGCTCGCCTTCGACCACTACATCAAAGAGCAAGGCTATACTGGCATCCGCTCGTTGGTGGCTTTCTCTGGCACGCTTGAGGATCCGGACGCCCCAGGATTGTCTTATACTGAGGTTTCGATGAATGATGGTCTCGCCGAGAGTGAGCTTCCAGAAGCCTTCGAACGTGAAGATTATCGTGTTCTCTTGGTCGCGGAAAAGTACCAGACTGGCTTCGATCAGCCTTTGTTGCAGACGATGTATGTCGTAAAACGGCTCGCTGGTGTTCAGGCAGTTCAAACGCTATCACGGCTTAACCGCATTGCACCTGGAAAGTCACGTACCTTTGTCCTCGATTTCGCCAATGAGGAAGGCGACATCTACAAAGCGTTTAAATACTACTATGAGACAACGCCTGTCGGTGAAAATGCAGACCCACACCGTCTGTCTGAACTGCAACACCGTTTGCTTGAATGGGCGATCTTTACGCCTGCGGACGTGACTGCCTTCGCTGATGTCTGGTACCGTGCCAAACGCGATCATTCAGCGACAGATCATCGGTTGATGAATGCTGTGCTTGATGCCATCGTGCAGCGTTTTGAAGATCGTGCCGAAGAAGAGCAAGAAGAGTTTCGCGGCCAATTGACGGCCTATCGTAATCTTTACGCCTTCCTTTCTCAGATCATCCCTTATCAGGACAGCAACCTTGAACAGTTTTACACCTTCGTGCGGAATCTATTGGCGAAGCTCCCGCCCCCGGGCGATGGGCGGGCCTTCGTCTTAGACGATGAAGTGGCGCTCAGGTTCTTCCGTCTTCAACAAATGACCGAGGGCTCTATCGACCTTTCTAACGGTGCAGCGGATCCTTTGAAAGGCCCGACCGATGTCGGCACAAGACGCGCCAGGGATGAAAACGTGGCCCTATCGAGCTTGATTGATCGCCTTAATGAACGGTTTGGTACCAACTTTACCAAGGCAGATCAGCTGTTCTTTGACCAGATACGAGCTTCAGCTGAGAGTGATGAGAATATTGCGGAGGCTGCACTTGCCAATAATTTTGCAAACTTCTCTGCTTATCTCGACCGAATGCTGGATGAGCTGTTTATCACGCGTATGGAAGGTAACGAAGAGATTTTTTCTCGAGTGATGACGGACAATGAGTTTCGTTCTGCTGCGCATGAGCATTTAGCCCGAGAAATTTTCCAAGGCATACGCGAGAAAGAGGTGGAGGAATAAATAACGCGGATTGCCGCGTGAAAAACATTACCGCATTTAGATTTAGAGCTGCGTACTACTGACCCTGAAGCGATTTGCACCTAAGGATTGTGGTTTCTGAGCCTTGAGCTATTCATACAATGCTGATATACGAAATACTATTATAAGTTTCTTTGAGGTTAATAGCGTGAAAGCGGGTGAAGAATTCCTCCTCCGGTATTTAGAAGGACATGATAAGCAATTTGTTATCCCTGTGTACCAGCGTAATTACGATTGGAAGAAAGAGCAGTGTCAGCAGCTTTTTGATGATATACTTGGTATTGTTCGACGCAATCAAAAGTCGTATTTCATAGGTTCTATCGTCTCTATCTATGACGAAGACAACTCAAAAGATGGCGAGTATGTTATTATTGATGGCCAGCAACGTATTACCACGCTCTCTATCCTTTTGTTGGCTATTTATAATTTGCTGGAAAAGCAAGAAATTGAATCTGCTACTCCTACCCTAAAAGAGCAAATTAAGGACACCTATCTCGTCAATAAATATTCTGAAGAAGATAAGAGAATACGGTTAAAACCTATCAAGGACGACAATAGGGCATTCTTGAAGCTGTTTGATAATAACCCAGAAGAGCATATCCAAAACTCAAATATTACTGTCAATTATCAGTATCTTGAGGAAAGAGTCAAAGAAACGACTGGGCGCGGCATTAGTGTTGACCAGTTATATGATGCCATCAAAAGGCTGATGATTGTCGATATACGCTTAAAGCGTGGAGAGGATAATCCGCAGCTTATTTTTGAGAGCCTGAACTCTACAGGAAAACAGTTAGAAGAAGCTGACCTCGTTAGAAACTTTATCCTCATGGATAAAACGCCCCGTATTCAGGAGCATTTTTACGAGCAATTCTGGCATCCGATTGAAAAGAACACGGATTATCGAGTTGGTGATTTCATTCGAGATTATTTGACGTACGCCAGCGGAAAGACACCCAGAAAAGATAAAGTCTATACCGAGTTCAAGTTGTTCGTAAATGAGAAGTGCAAAACGGATGAAATAAAACTGGAAGAGCTGTTGCAGGAGCTTCTGCTATTTTCCAAATTCTACCACCATTTCTTGTTTTTTGATACCGATGACGATGCAACCAATATTGCCCTGAAACGGATAGCACGGCTACAAGTAAGCGTGGCATATCCGTATTTGCTAGATGCTTTTCATGCATGGGAAGAAAAGATTATTGATAAAGATGTGGTGGCTGAGATTTTAACCTGTATTGAGTCTTTTGTATTCAGACGTCTCATATGCAATGCGCCCACCAACTCACTGAACAAGATTTTTGCTATGCTTGGAAGAAATATTCGCAGGGTGGAAAGCTATCAGACAGAATATCTCGAAATTTTCAAATATCTCATATCAGCAGGAGCAGCTGGCAGCCGTTTTCCAAGTGATGAAGAGTTTCAGGATGATTTAAAGTCCAGAGACGTATACAATTTGAAAACCAAAAACAGAATCCATCTGTTTGAACGGCTAGAGAATCACAACAATCGTGAAAAAGTTGATGTAGAAACCCTTATAGAGGCTAAGAAAGAAGGGCTGACATTTGAGCATATTATGCCACAGAGCCTAACTTCAAAATGGAAAGATGAGCTTGGAGAGCAATTCGCTTATATCCATGAAAAATACCTACATACGCTAGGCAACCTGACCTTAACCGCCTACAATAGTGAGCTAACCAATAAGCCCTTTAACGAGAAACTTAATAAGGAAAACGGCTTTAAAGATAGCCGACTCTGGCTTAACCAGAATCTTCAAGTTATATCCTCGTGGGGAGAGGAAGAAATCAAGAATCGAGCTTCTGTATTAGCAAGTCGAGCGATAGAAATTTGGTCTTTCCCTCAAAGTAGTTATCAGCCTATGCAGAAAGTCGATTCACAGCTTAGCATATATGATGATTATAACTTTACAGGAACCAAGCCTAAAAGCTTTGTGCTCATAGAAGAAGAGCATTCAGTAGGAAGTTGGAGAGAACTTTATCAGAAGACTGCGAAACTTCTTTACACGCTGGACTCTGTAGCTTTTGAACGGCTGGTAGCAGAGCCGGGCAGTAAACGCTATATGGCTTTTGCTCCCCAATACCTGCGTAAAGCATGGAAGCTGGCGGATGATATTCATCTTGAAGTGAATTTAAGTACAGATGGTGTTATCGGAGTCCTTAAATATTTGTTTGAGGCATTTAATATTGATGAATCGGACTTTGCGGTAATACTTCGGGAAGACACTCCTATCAGAATGGCGGCATAATCTTCTGGGGGCATAGATGAAATACGCCACAACAATTATTATTTGCAATCAATGATTTATTTCTATTGGGCCTGTCCTGCAAGGCATGGGAGAAGAATGTTATAGATCAGTATCTTATGCGGAATTTCGTGGTTGGGGCTCGAACTCGTGTCTTCTTTTCAGTAGTTTGCATAGATTCGACTTGGGATTACCAGCACGTCCGTCACAGTAGCTATGATTGCCCGGCCTGTTCTAAATAGAAAAACACTTCCGTTTCTTGATTGAATCGCACACGTAGTGTGCCTTTAAGTGTCACCGGATCATAGGAAAAATTAACGGATTCCTCAGCCAGCACCTCGACCATTTGCGACGGTCCGACATGATAATGAAACGGGCAGCTGATCGGATAAGGGCCGATGAGAAAATTTTTCTGTTTTTCCGTTTCATCCAGCGGAAACATAAAACCCATCAAGGTGACTTCCTGACCGTCCAGCGCTTGCACCTCTTCGGAGTAGTCGGGTTTGATGATGCAGTTTGTCCAGCCGTTTTCTTCATCTTTCACACATTCTTCCAACTCTTTGGTTTTGGCAAAGAGTGACCAGGGAATGGCATCACCCGACACCTCAAGCGGTTTCCATTCCTGCATGAGTCGCTCCAGTTCTTCCGGAGATATGTCTACTTCACTGAAAGCCCATGCGTGAGTCGTCATCAGGCTTACAAGCAAGCATAAGAAAAAACTATGACGCACCATGAATCAGCATCTCACGGATATTAAGTCGATATACCTGCCAGGCTGGAATCAGGCAGGCGATGAAAGAAAGCAGCAACACAATCCCCCAAAGCCAAAGAAGCTGCGGCAGTAAGACAAGCTCGCCAAGCCCAAGCTCCATACCTTTTTCGGTGAACCGGCCGAGCGTCAGCAAGCCGCCATATCCCAAAGCAACGCCAAGCGTGCTGCCAATCACGGCGATGGTCATCCCTTCAATAACGACGAGTGACACAATGGTATGGCGGGCTGCGCCGAAGGTACGAAACAGTGCCAGATCATAGCGCCGCTCTCGTACCGCATTGAACAGTGCAATCAATACGCCAAGCAGTGACACACCCACTAATACACCGCCGATGGTCATGAGTGTGTTACTGCCGATGCCAATTAAATCTACCAACCGTGCCATTTCCAACGCCGGACTGGCTGCCTGCATGGCGGTGTTTTTATTGATTTCGCGCGGGAAGGTGAGGGCGGCTGTGCGGGTACGGTATTGTATGAGCAGTGCGGTAATTTCTTTATTATCGAAGGCTTCGGTATGTTCGTGTTCATTGTGATGCTCATGCGTGCGATGTGCGTGATTGTGGTGCGCATGGTCATCATGTGTTTTATGCCCATGATCATGGGTGTCATGGTCATGGTGATCGTGGTGCACATGGTCGTGTGATTCTTTTTGATGATCATGATGGTCGTGATCGCCATGAATATCCCACACGCTTTCAAGCGAGGTTAATACCAGCCGGTCAATGACGCGCCCGGTTGGTTGTAAGACTCCCACTACATGATAAGGGTGATCGGCATGTGCATCACCGCTTTCAACCAGCCCATGGCTGCCGACGAGTTTGTCACCGATCTGCAAACCGCTTTCTTTGGCCACTTGCGCACCAATGACGGCCTGCATCGGCTTGGCCCAGATGTTGCCTTCTGCTAACTCAGCATCATACAGCGTCAGGTAAGCCTGTTCAGTCCCCACAATCCGGAAACGCTGAAAGCTATCGCCCAGCGAAAGCGGAATGGCTTGTTTCACTTTGGGGTGCTGCTGAATCCGGCGTGCATCACTCAGCGCGATATTGCCGGTTGGAATATCCATATGCTGTACAGTTGATAAAATAAGCTGTAACGGGCTGCCCTTGGCACCGACGACGGCATCGATACCGGTGCTGTCTTTATAGAGTCGTTCCTGTAATTGATGACCTAACAGGATCAGTGCACTCATCATGCCGACACCCAACGCCATCAGCACAATATGCAGGATGCTCATAGACAGGTGGCTGCGCAGATAGATCATGGCGATGGCAAACAGACTCATGCGCTGCCTCCCAATTCTAATATAGAGTCATCGCGAAACACGTCACGTACTCGCTGGTCATGCGTGACAATAATGAGCGATGCCCGACATTCCGCCGCCTGTTCTTTCAGTAGGTTCAGCATCTGATCGGTGTTTGTGTCATCTAATGCCGAAGTGGGCTCGTCGCAAAAAATCCAGGACGGTTTACCGACCACCGCACGCGCCACCGCCAGCCGTTGTGCTTCACCCACGCTTAAGCGCTCGGCTTTCTGATGGGCTTTATGTGCCAGATTCAGTTCCTTCAGAAGCGTATCAATGCGTGTTTCATCAGCCTCACGTCCGGAGAGGCTCAGCGCCAGCAACAGATTCTGACGTGCTGTAAATGGTTTCACCAGATGAAAATTCTGGAACAAAATGCCCATCTGCTTGCCGCGAAACTGGTCGCGCTGGTGTTCATTCAGGTCATACAGATCAACGTCACCATAAACAATGCTTCCACTGTCGGGTTGTTGCAGTCCGGTCAGCATTGCGAGCAGTGTGCTCTTGCCACAGCCCGAAGGCCCAAGGATGATGGCGGTTGATCCTGCTTTCACCTGCCATGAGGGAAGTGTGAACAGGGTGTTGCCATCATAAGCCGCACTGATATTGGTCGCGTGTAAATGGTTGGAAGGAGGATCAGCAGTCATATCTATCCTAAATGAATCAATGAAGGGGGATATTAGCCGGCTTTTTGAAATTGTTCCATACTCCATTCAGGGAACGGGTCAGGCAATTTCTCCCAGCTTTTCCAATCGGACAGCATTTCAGCATCGCTTAAGAGACAGGCATCAAGCTGTTTGCGAAGGGCCGCTTCATCCATGCCCGTGCCGATAAACACCATTTCCTGTCGGCGATCACCAAACGGTTCGCTCCAAATGTTTGTCATCATCTCTTTCCATTTTTCATCCTGAGGCCAGTGCTCTTTGGGAATATTGGCCCACCATCTGCCTGCCGCCTGATGGCGGAGTATGGCTCCGGCGATGGCCAGTTCACCGACCCAATGCATGCGGCTCGCCAGCCAGAAGAAGCCTTTGGCGCGAATTACGCCGGGGTGTGACGCCTGGGTGAAGGCATAAAAGCGCTCGGGGTGAAAGGGTTTGTCGGAACGATAGACAAAACTACTGATCCCATATTCTTCCGTTTCCGGTATATGTTCTCCCATCAGTTCCTGATACCAGCCGGCCATGGCTTCGGCTTCAGCAAAGTCAAACAAACCCGTTCCCATAATATTGTCTAAATCGACTTTACCATGATCGGTATAGATAAGCGTCGCCTTAGGGTTTTGCGCTTTGACGATCTTGGTCACAATATCCAACTGGTCTTGTGACACCAAATCGCATTTGTTGATCACAATCACATTTGCAAATTCCATTTGATCGACCAGTAAATCGACCAGCGTACGTTCATCTTCCTCGCCCAGCGATTCGCCGCGGTCTTTCAGAAAATCCACCGAACTGTAATCAGTGAGCAAATTTGCCGCATCGACAACGGTGACCATCGTATCAAGCTCGGCCACATCGGACAGGCTCTCGCCATATTCATCGCGAAAGTCAAAGGTGGCTGCGACCGGCATCGGCTCGGAAATACCGGTGGATTCAATCAGCAGATAATCAAACCGCCCATCTTCGGCGAGCGTTCGTACTTCTTTAAGCAAATCTTCGCGAAGCGTGCAGCAAATGCAGCCATTGGTCATTTCCACCAGCTTTTCTTCGGTACGACTCAGGTTAGCGCCGCCATCACGCACCAATGTCGCGTCGATATTGACTTCGCTCATGTCATTGACGATGACGGCAACACGTTTGCCTTCCCGGTTATTGAGCACCGCGTTCAGGAGAGTGGTTTTCCCCGCGCCTAAAAACCCCGATAATACGGTAACAGGTAGGCGCTCAGAATGATGTAATGCCATAATGCTGGCCTTTATAAGTATGTTTCTATTGGTTCTGAATGGTTGTTATAATATAACATTTTTGAAAATCAATGCATTGTCGTTACATGACAATGCTTTTCGAACAGGGCTCCTGGGTGCGCTCACATCAGGCGCATTGTTCGCACAGGCCTTCCATCTCCAGACTCATCGCCTGCGGTGTGAAATGGTGTGACTTCGAGATGTTGGCAACCAGCTTTGGATAAGCGTCATCGTGACACTCTGTTACGGCGTTGCACTCGGTACAGATGAGAAAGAAACAAGGTGTTTTATCGGTTGGGTGCGTACAACCAACATAGGCATTCAAACGATGGATTTTGTGAATGAGCCCATGTTCAAGCAGAAAGTCCAGCGCCCGATAGACGGTGGGAGGTTTGGCGGAGGGATCCTCCTTTTGCAGCTCTGCTAAGAGATCATAGGCTTTGGCGGGTTCATGCGAGGCCCAGATCAATTCCAGCACATGTTTGCGACTATCGGTTAGCCGCGCCCCATGCGTCGCACAGACGGTTTCTGCTTGTTTGAGCGCCGTGTCAATGCATTGCTGGTGCGAGTGACATACAAAAGACATAGATGTCATTCTACGCTATTTTCTCGTGAGGTAAAGTGTTATAATATAACGCTATGGCGCTTGAAACCTTCCAGATGAATGATGTCGTGAATTTTCCGGATATGGATGAACGCC
This sequence comes from Rickettsiales bacterium, assembly GCA_028281385.1. Taxonomy (GTDB): domain Bacteria; phylum Pseudomonadota; class Alphaproteobacteria; order Rickettsiales; family UBA3002; genus JANQJY01. The sequence goes on from JANQJY010000004.1 coordinate 97,627, forward strand.
TGGCGATTATTCACCGCGACATACCAGACTCAGGTGCTTTTTTTGATACGCTACTGACGCGCGATGTGGAAATATTCGGCGTAGTAGGATGTGATAGTGCCGAAAAAGACATTCAATTGCTGTGTAAACCGTCTTTACCATCACACGTTATAGACCATGCCTTTTACTCTGATTGGGTTATCGATATGGCCAATATGTGTCGACTGTTTGGCGAGTTGCTAAAGAGCGACCGTGTCAGCCTGTGGCTAGGCACTGATCGTGGCTGCCGTCGCTATCATACCGATAATGTACCGATGCGTCTGGTTGTCACCTATGCTGGGCGCGGCACCGAGTGGTTGCCCGAAGAGGCAGTCAATCGCACCGCCTATATGGCTGGTGAACCCAATGAGGCCATTTTAACCAACCCGAATGCCAGACAATGGCTCGAGCCTTGGGGGGTTGGTATTTTTAAAGGCGGCAAAAATGGTGTGCTGCACCGAACACCAGATGACGCGCTGAACCAGCGCACGATGCTACTTCGTATTGACCATGCCGATTATTGGAGTGGTATGAATCAACACGGCCTGGATGTGGATGAAAACTATGCGACCACGCCCGCTGTCTGAACATCACCTGTCCTGCTATGGTTGACTTTTTCTTCCCATGTCTCCTTTGTAGATTGCCGTTCTTGTTGCCGACGCTGTTCCGCCTTGCCTGAAAGATAGAGCAGCCCGATTGCGGCAGCGGTGGTGGTTGCTACCATGAGCACATTCTCCGGTTTTTGACGCTTTACCCAGCTTTCGGTACGTTCCAGCCAGTTGCTCTCTGCGGCAGCGGTTTCGACAGACGCAGCGCTACGGTTTCCATAGCCACTGTCGCTATAGCCTTCATACGATGAATGAGACGAGCTGGAGGACGCTCCATGACTACTATGACTGCACCCTGTCCCGCAGACATGCGGCTCGGATGGAGTAGAAGAATAGCTGCTGCTATAGTCACTATAATTCGATGATGAAGGGGTTATCACCGGAGCACGGCCATGATTGCAATGCGGTCCGTGTACATGCCCGGGTTCTCCGCAGGTAGCGCTCTTGGCTGCTTCGGTAACATTCTCCAGCATGTCGGATGATTTGCGGGCAGGTGCCTGTTCTAATGCTTTGGCAAGCGTGATCGTCTCAACTCCTTCTGTCGGTGCCAGATTGCGAGCGCTGCATCGCACCCATTTCATATTATCCTGCGAGTATTTTTCCAAATGCTCTTGCAGGGGAGTCAACGTCTCCCTCAGTTTTCCATCTATTACCATTCCCAAGCTGGAAAGCGCTGGCATCTGCGCTTTATACAACGGTTCGACAAAGGTGCGCGTCTTTTCGTCTGCCAGCGTCAGCGCCTCCTGGAGCGCTTTATGCGCCGCATCATGCGACGCACACCACTGTTCATCTTCCAGTAACTGCGATAATTCTGCCAGAAGTTCCGCTCCCTTCGGGTTTAGCGGTTTGTCATTAAATTGTCCGACAAAGGCTTTCAACTCTCCGGAAGAATACTGCAAAGGTTTAATCGCTGGCTTTTGCTCAAAGAAGGAGTCCACATTCGGTAAAGCGTTGGCAGGGGGAGGATCGGGTTGGGTCATGCGGTGTGTCCAATCGCCTCGTGTTTTTGGTGATTAATCATGTCTTGTGTCCACTTGCCGTCATGATAGTGCCTTTTTTCGGCAATCGCTTCGTCCACGATCTTATCGTCAATGCCCATGCCACGGGTGACGATTTTGGTGAGGGGTGTCACCATATGATCTTCAGTCCAGTTGGTAAAATGGTGCGCGGTTTCGGGAAAGATTGCGCGTGTTCCCAGTACCAAACCGATACTCAAACTGGCACCACCAATTTTGGTCATAATGCGCCGGTGTAGAGTGCCGAGCGGAAACTCCTGACGGATTTGCGGTGTTGCCATATATTCATAGAAAGGCTGCTGCAGGCCGATATTAAAAACTGATGACCAAGCCGTCCACCAGGCTGCTTGTGGTAGATGGTGCATTTCATGTTCGTAAATGTCATTCAAATGTTCTTTATATTCGTCTGAGCCCTGCGCAATGCCATGCTGCTTTGCCCATTGATTGGTAGAACGCTCGGCTCCCCAATGAAAGATGGGGCCAAGCGTAGTACGCAATACCGGGCGAATGCCGTCCATCGCCCATGGTGTATAGCGTTGCATCAGGACGGTCGGGATCACGCCAGCAAAATCTCCGACAACTTCTGCTCCCCCAAAAGTAAACTCCAATGCTTTAATGTGTTTTAGATGCTCTGATGCCACCATCCCTTTGTGACCATGGTGATGATCATGGTGATCATGCCCACAACTGCTTCCGTCCTCATGTTTATGAAAAGGGTTGCTGCAGCCGATATGTTTCGGATTGCGCACACCGAACGCTTTCTGCAGCGCAACCATCATTTGCGTTTGTCCAAACCAGTCCACTGCGGTGCAAGCAAACGCGTGGTTGATCGTATAGGCAATATCTTTGGCCTGCTGTTGCTCGTGTTTCTGTTTGTCAGACAGTTCCGATCGTTTGGCGATCTCAGGTTCTAATGTACTGTCCGCAATGGTCGGTGTGTGATTCTGCTCTGGACGCGGTGGTGACATAATCCTATGCTTAATTAAGTAATAGCAATTGTTATAATATAACATTACATCTTCTGTGATAGCGAGCGGAAAGGACCGCTGTCATCAAATCTTCATAAAGGGACAAAAGGTAGATGGAGTGCAGCATTGAATAATGACATGCATAGGGTAGGCTGGCGATTCGACAATAGCTATGCACGTCTGCCGGAGCGTTTCTATACACGCATGGATCCTGTGCCGGTTCAAAACCCGAAGGTGGTGATCATCAATCATGCATTAGCGGGTGAACGGGGCCTGAAGCTCGATGGGCTTTCAGACGATCAATTAGCACAATTATTCTCCGGCAATACCTTGCCTGAGGGGGCAGAGTCACTGGCACAAGCCTATGCCGGACATCAGTTTGGCCATTTTACGCTGCTTGGCGACGGTCGCGCGCATCTGATCGGCGAGCATATGTCTGCGGATGGAACGCGTGTCGATATTCAGTTTAAGGGCTCTGGTCAAACACCCTATGGCAGGCGGGGGGATGGGCGTGCCGTAATTGGGCCAATGCTGCGCGAATATATCATCAGCGAAGCGATGCATGCGTTAGGCATTCCGACGACACGCAGCCTTGCTGTTGTGACAACGGGTGAACCAGTCTATCGCGAGACCACGCTGCAAGGCGCCATCCTCACGCGTGTTGCTTCCAGCCACCTGCGTGTGGGAACGTTTGAATATCTGGCTGCGCATGAGGATATCGAAGGGCTTAAATGTCTTGCAGATTATGCGATCACACGCCACTATCCCAAATTAACAACATCTGATCAGCCTTATCTGGATTTGATCAGGGAGGTAATGCAGCGACAGATTGCGCTTATCGTCGACTGGCTGCGCATAGGGTTCATCCACGGAGTCATGAATACCGACAATATGACGGTTTCCGGCGAAACGATCGATTATGGACCGTGTGCCTTTATGGATGCATATGATCCGCAAACCGTATTCAGTTCGATTGACCAGACGGGGCGCTATGCTTATGCCAATCAACCGCATATGGTGCAGTGGAACATCGCCCGCTTCGCCGAGGCGCTATTACCACTACTGCATGAAGACATGAAGCAGGCCGTCACACTGGCTGAGAAAGTCATTGCTTCATTCAATGGTACTTTTCAGCAGGCATGGATGAATATGATGCGTCAAAAGCTTGGACTGTTTGGAGAAGCAAAAGAGGATGAACAGCTGATTGGCGATCTATTAAAATGGATGCAGCAACATCATGCGGATTACACCAACAGCTTCCGTGACCTGATGTCTGAAACCATACCCACGGGCAAGCCGTATCAGACCGACGAATTTACACGCTGGTGGGAGCGTTGGCAGCAGAGGTTAACACAAAACCATACATCTTCGAGTGAATCACGACAGCGTATGCAGGCCAGTAACCCAGTCATCATACCGCGCAACCATCAGGTTGAAGCGGCTTTATCAGTAGCAGAGGACTATGCTGATTTTAGCAAATTACATCAATTGCTTAAGGCATTGTCCGAACCCTATCGGGACAGACAAGCCTTTGCGGAATATCACATGCCACCAAAGCCAGACCAACGTGTCTATCAAACCTTTTGTGGTACCTAAGATTATGGGATAGCCAAGGCGCCTACGGGACACGAACTGGTGTCTCGCACTCATCAAGCAAGTTTAAGTAACAAATATAGATTTTTCTTTACTTATTATCTTGTAACTAACATAGATATTAGTTAGCCTGTTCTAAGTAACAGGAAACAGGGTTTTCGTTATTTATGGCTGAAACTCATCGAAAAATGGGTGAATTTATCGCTTCTTCTGTAACTAAGGAAGCGTATAAAACCTATGTACCTTATCCGTTGCCGCCTGTTCCTCCCATAGATCTGGAGGTATTATATCCGCTGTTAGATAAAGCGAATACAGCTATCGGCCGACTTGACGGTATGAGCCTTGTGCTGCCAGACTCAGCTCTATTCCTGTATATGTATATCAGGAAAGAGGCTGTACTGTCTTCGCAAATTGAAGGAACGCAGTCTTCTCTTTCTGATCTTTTGTTATTTGAACATCACGAAACACCGAATGTTCCAATCGATGATGTCGCAGAGGTTTCTAATTATGTGTCCGCCATGAATTATGGTTTAAAGCGCCTTGAAGAACTGCCTCTGTCCTTAAGGTTGATCCGTGAGATTCATGCGAAGCTTATGGAAAGCGGTCGTGGCAGCACCAAAGCACCGGGAGAATTCAGACGCACACAAAACTGGATTGGTGGTTCGCGCCCAGGCAATGCGATTTATGTTCCGCCTGCGCCCGAGAAGGTCATGGAATGTATGGGTGAACTGGAAACGTTTCTCCATGATGAAACCATTAAGCTGCCGGCTCTTATTAAGGCGGCACTTGCGCACGTTCAATTTGAAACCATTCACCCCTTCTTAGATGGAAACGGTCGGCTTGGTCGCTTACTAATCACTTTTATACTGTGCATGGAGGGAGTGCTTCGAGAGCCGCTGCTGTATCTTAGCTTATACCTTAAAAAGAACCGCTCCGCGTATTATGCGTACCTACAGTCCGTTCGGGAAACAGGAAATTGGGAAGCATGGCTGGAGTTCTTTTTGAATGGCGTAATTGAAACCGCGCAACAGGCTGTAGAAACGGCTCAGTCGATTGTCAGGCTCTTTGAAACCGACCGAGAAACCATCAACACATCCGGCAAGGCAACGGCTTCTATCGTGGCGATCCATCATTATTTTCAGCGTAATCCAATGGCCAACACAGGTGGGATTAAAGAGGGGTGCAATCTAAGCCTGCCCACTGTTTTGCGCTCGTTGACAATATTAGAAGAACTGAAAATTATTAAAGAAATTACTGGCAAAGAGCGTCATAAAATATACGCGTATCCCGCTTATTTGGACATACTTAAGCAAGGCACAGAGCCTTTATAGCTAAAAGTAAGAAATAAATATCCCGGTTATCTAATCAGCAGAACCGCCCACACGACACGCTGCCAGCAACGCGCAGGACGTCAGGAAAGAAAGAATACCGAGCACTGTTATTATGGTTGTCATAAGCATCAACCCGTATATCAGCCAAACATCAATATCAACTAAAAAGAGATAAGGTAAAAAATAAAAATATTTGAGATTGATTTCATGGTGGCACTTATTACGGCTTTTTTATAGGTAATCCTTCATGGGAGATGGGAAAGCAATACACAGCCGTTATTTAAGCAGATTGCCAACTTAAAGTAGGCTGCCTAAAATGCCGTGACAACCTTAGGTTGATTTTTCGATTTTTCTTTTATTTCAGATTAATCTTTTACCTTGGCGTGTTATGTCTGACCGACGACTTGTTCTATACTGAAAGGATCAACCGTGCTGGTGCGGGTGAAACCACCGCCACGACGCGGCATGAGTTGCGACGCGCTTGCCGGACGAACTACCGGACGAACTACCACCAAACAAACCACTGAAGAAGTCAGAGATGCCGGAACCAACGTTCTCGATGAAATTGCCGATCGATGTGAAAAAACCTACTGTTGCCGAGGCACTAGATTGTGGATCAGAGGAAGCAGAAGTCTTTGCTGATGGAACGACCTCTTGACTACCAAAATCAGGTGCCTCCTCTTCATACGGGATATATCCCAATTTTACACGCATATACGCCTGGGTGATTTCCTGTGATTGTTTCTCCGATGCTTGCCTCAGCGCTTTCATTTGTTTGATATGTATCATGCTACTTGGCGTGACATCACCTTTCAGCGATCCGTATGGATTTATTAAGGGCATCATCTACTATATCGAACTTTGTTATTACACCTGCTGATGCACCGGCATGGTGGCCGATGCATCAGCACAGTGAATTCACCTTACGCCACCGCGAAGCTGACTTGCCCTGCGCTGGCGAGGGTAATGGAGTAGCTCTCAGCGTCGTTATGGTTGCCGGCACGCTGGTAGGACATGATTTGGAACGGACCGGAAAGCTTGTCGCCATTACCGAAGATGAGTTCGTAATTGTTGACGCTGTTGTTCATCGCATAGCCGCGTACGGTTTCTTCGGCGGCGGAGTCGGTGAATACGCCGGAGCCGGAGATGCTAAGCGAGCGCGTGCCTGCCCCGTCGAGTAACTCACGCCATGCACCAGAGTCCTTGTTGGTCGCATCGACGGTTTGATTGTTGTGGGTGGAGCTGGTCGTGCGTAATCCGCCGACGGTGGTGAAGGTTTCGGTAAGCGTTGTGCCGTCACCAATTTTCAATAATACAAGTGACCCTTTTTGGGCTGTCATAATAATCGTCCTTATGTTGGGGGTTAAAAGAGTTGGTATTCTACACTGTGTTCATGGATACGAGCGGTGAGCGTCGTTGCGTTTGTCATGTGATAGTGGCACATGACAAGTGGCACGGCAGCATCGCCGCCACCTAATGAATAGTGTCCGGGAACCGCTTCATCAAGGTGTGCAGCTCTGCAAGGCTGGCGGGCAGTCCGACTTCGGCTACCTCTACGCCTTGTGAGATCACATAGGCTTCACATTGCAGCATCAGGCCGCACATGGTCATCCGCCAGAACGCCGCTTCACTTTTGCCGAGCAGCCCTGTCGCGATCTTATAGCTTTCACGCCGGCAGATGGGCTCAAACAGGGAAGGTGGTGCATCGTCAGCTTTGCTGTCAGCCGTAGTGGTAGCAGGGTGTGTTGTGTCTGAACGGGGAATCGCCTGGAGCAGGACTGTCGCTTCTGGCTGCGTTTTATCATCTGCCAGCATTGAGCAAAAGCGAAAAATCCTGAAATTGGTTTATTGGAATTTGCAGCTAGTAGACGGAAAGGTACAGTATTCCTTGCGTAGACCGTTTAACCTATTCCTTGATCCAGCAAAAACTGAAAACTGGCTGTGTGATGGGTTGTTCCATCAATAATGGCTCTGTATTCCCTGATGAAGAGCTGATTTAGTGAGTAATCTTTAAATCTACTAGGGAAAATAGCATTATTAGATCATCCTCCGCCCCCAGAACCAAGCTTCACAGCTATCTTCAGATAAATTCCCTAAAACGCATAACAGACAATGAGCAGGGTATTAAAATTTTGCGCCCAGTTGTAGCCAGAACTTCTGCGTGTCGGTTGAGAAGGTATCTGCATCATAGTCGGCATATTTCAGCATCACGCTATAATGCTCCATGAAATTGCGCTTGATGATGGCGTTCCATTCATCACCGTAATCCATGCTACCGGAGTCAGAATCGAACTCATGATAGATCACACCGAATGTGGTACCGTCAAAAACTTCGCTGCCGGTGCCGCTGGCTTTGTAAAAAACAGAGCCATACATATCTTCCAGACCTGCTGCAGGCGTGGTAAGGAAGCGATCCGCCCAACCGTTGAACTTATGCAAGGTCGCCAGCGGTGTCTGGAATGCTACTGTCCCACCATTGTCACTACCTAACACTTCATATCCAACTTTTGCGGTTAGCCCCTTATAGCCAATACCACCAACCAGATGATAGTAGTCTGCATCAAAGTTGGCTGGATTTTCACCATGGTCTGTTTGCCGGGCATATTCAGCAGTGTATGACAGCTTTACCTCTTCATTCAGCGGAGCAGAACCGCTGAAGCGTGCACCAAAAGTTTTAGAGTCCAGTCCGACTAAAGCAGAATCATCCAAGTCTATAAGGTACCCATAGCCGGTTAGTTTGCCAAATTCCCACCCATCATAAGAAGCATTGATAAGATGTGTTTCAGTATCCAGGTCACCAAATGGATGATCATCGCCAAAAATACGATTCACATTGGTAACGTAGCCATAAAGTAACGTCGTGTCAGGTAATGATGTATTAATAACTGCACCAGCATCAAAGGTCTGATCGTTCTGACGCCAGCCGACCGTTCCGATAAAGCGCTGATTATCCAGATTGACCGGCTGACGACCAACCGCCAATGTCGTGTCGGGAATACCGGCATAGGTAATAAAGGCGTGATTGATTTCGGTGCCATCCGGATCGGCAACCACCGGGTAGGCGGTTTTGCCGTTCACAGTGTCATTATAGGGTTGTCCACCAATTTCGGTTATATTCTCTACTTCCAGGTTGATCTGGAAGTCATGCAACGTGCCGGACTTATAGCCCAGCTTGGTACGCAGGGTGGATGCCTTAGCATCTTTGGTGAACCCGGTCTGATCTACATGCTCGAAACGATAGCGCAGATCGATATAGGGCGTGGCATCATCGATCAGAAATTTCTTCAGCACATCGGTGGATTCCATATGAGAATCGGCATAGGCAGGAGCGATGGAAACCAGTGCGCTGGTAGCGGTCAGTAGTGCGATAGCAGCGGTAGCGTGTTTTTTCATAATGATTCCTTTTACTTGTGTCCAAATTACAAATTACCCACAGCCTATGTGTATAAGGAGCAGGAAAATGCGCGGATGTGACTTAAGTCAATTTCTTAAATAAAGTTATGCTTTACAAAATATAGTATCGTTATGATTATGAACCACAATATATTGTATTAGGTAAGGAGATAGATGATGACAGCCACTTACATGGAAATCAGCCAGGAAGACAGTGTTTCAACCAATTTTCTGTTGCCGGAATCGGTGTATCAGACGTTGCGCAAAGCCTTTGATGCTTCGAGCCAGGCCTTCTCTCCTGATTTCTATGCGGCGTTGGGCTTGAGCCTGCAGGAAAAGCAACCCACTACAGTGCGAGAATGCTCAGATGTTATAGAACAGGAATTGGCACGGGCCGAGCTGTTTGGTGTGCTTAAACGGTTTCTCCTTCTGGAAGAGGATACCGAAATCGAAGGGCATCGCGATACCATTGTCAGCTCCAGGGAAACGGTGGAGGAATATATCAACAAACTCGACTGGCGCATCAACGCCAACGCCAATGTTGGCTATAGCAATGCCGGGCTGATCAACCAGACCGCCGGCAAGATGATCGCCAATTACTGGCTTGACAGCATCTATTCGCCCGAAGAAGGCGATGCGCACCGTCGGGCGGATCTGCACATCCATGATCTCGATTGCCTGACCGGCTATTGCGCCGGATGGAGCCTGCGCCAGTTGCTGGATGAAGGCTTTAACGGCGTGCCAGGCCGTGTCTCCAGTCGCCCTCCCAACCATCTCAATGAAGCGCTGGGGCAGATGGCTAATTTCCTAGGCATTCTGCAGTCGGAATGGGCGGGCGCGCAGGCTTTCAGCTCCTTTGATACCTATCTGGCACCGTATGTGTTCAAGGATAATCTCAGCTTTACCGAAGTCAAAAAAGCCATCCGCCGCTTTGTCTATAATCTCAATGTGCCGGCACGCTGGGGGCAATCGCCTTTCACCAATATCACGCTTGATTTTACCGTGCCGAAAGATCTGTGCGACCAGTTCCCCTCACGCAACCATGTACATCTGTTCCGTGATATAGACGATGCCGACATGCTGGCGCGCATCCGTACCCGCGGCATTCGTGAACCGGAGAATCTGACCTATAAAGACTTCCAGCCGGAGGTGGAGATGATCGACATCGCCTTTTACGAGGTGATGACCGAGGGCGACAGCAACGAGCAGCCCTTTACCTTCCCCATTCCCACTGTCAATATCACCGAGGAGTTTGACTGGCATTCCCCGGCCGCCAAAGCCCTATTCGAGAATACGGCCAAGGTTGGTAATTCTTATTTCCAGAATTTTATTGGCAGTCAATATATCGAAGATGAAGACGGCAATAAAGTCCCCAATCCGGAAGCTTACGCACCCGATGCGGTGCGCAGCATGTGCTGCCGTCTGCAACTCGACCTGCGCGAACTGCTCAAGCGTGGCAACGGCCTGTTCGGTTCGGCCGAAATGACCGGCTCAATTGGTGTGGTCACCATCAACATGGCCCGGCTAGGCTATCGCTTCAAGGGCGACAAGCAGGGGCTGTATGATGAACTGACCCGGCTGATGGACATCGCCAAATCGACCCTGGAGAAAAAGCGTATCTTTGTGCAGGAGATGTATAATCGCGGGCTGTATCCTTATACGGCGCGCTATTTGCGTGGTTTCCAGAACCATTTCAGCACCATCGGTGTCAACGGCATGAATGAGATGCTGAGCAATTTCAACGGTCGCATTTACGATATCAGCAAGGCTGAAGGTGTTGAGTTCTGCAGCGAGATTTTAGAATTTATCCGTGAACGGATGAAGCAATATCAGGAAGAAACCGGCAATCTGTATAATCTGGAGGCGACCCCGGCGGAAGGCACCACCTACCGCTTTGCCAAGGAGGATAAGAAGCGCTACCCGAATATTGTGCAATCTGGCCAGGGAGAAAACATTTATTATACCAATAGCAGCCAGCTACCCGCCGGCTTTACCGACGACCCGTATTATGCGCTGGAAAAGCAGGATGCGTTGCAGTGCAAATATACTGGCGGCACCGTATTGCATTTATATATGAATGAGAAAATTCATTCTGGCGAGGCCTGCGGCCGGTTTGTTCGCAGCGTGATTGAAAATCATAAATTGCCTTATATTACGGTCACACCGGTCTTCTCTGTGTGTGAGGAGCATGGGTATCTGTCCGGCGAACAACCCAAATGCCCGACCTGTGATCGCGAGACGTTAGTATGGACACGGGTAATGGGTTATCACCGTCCGGTGGCCAGCTTCAACCGGGGCAAAAAGGGCGAGCATGCCGAGCGCAAGCATTTCCGCGAAGATGCCGCACATCTGCCGCTGTTCAAGAAGGAATGCCGTCACTAGATGAAACTGCCTATTTGCGATATCACCCCGTTTACCCTGCAGGACTTTCCAGACCATACGGCCTGTATCCTGTGGTTCGGCGGCTGCAACATGCGCTGCGCCTATTGCCATAATCCTGAACTGGTCGAGGGTAAAAAAACACGTATTCCCGAGAGAAAGGTGCTGGAGTTTTTATATAAGCGTCAGACATTGCTGGATGGGGTGGTGCTCTCTGGCGGTGAATGCACGATGAGCCCGGCCCTGCCGGATTTTATCGAAAAACTGAAGATCTATGGCTATCTGGTCAAGCTCGACACCAATGGCAGTAATCCCAATATGCTGGAGTATTTACTACGCGATGGGTTGCTCGATTATGTGGCGTTGGATTATAAGGCACCACCAGATAAGCTGGAATCACTCACCGACTGGGCGCAGATCGACCTGTTTCAACAAAGCCTGACATTGTTGTGTAACAGCAATGTTCCGTTTGAGGTGCGTACCACCGTTCATACGTCGTTACTTGATGAGGATGATATCCAAACCATTATGATGGATTTGCAGCAACACGGTTTTAAAGGAAATTATTTCATTCAGAATTTTCAGCCCAGTCCTGAAACCATGCGTCCGTTGCCGGAACAGTCTCGCATATTGAATCTCTCTCAGATTTCTGCCCCTGCAGAGTTTTTGGTTCACACACGAAATTTCTAGCTGTTTCGGATATAACGAAACACATTCACGGCGATTACACCGAATATGAGTGTATAAAAAGTCGGTATCAGGGCCATTGGTAACGTCCACGCATGAACAACATTAGGAACCGTAAAACTATAATATATGCATAGCGCCAGAATAATGGTACCAGGAACGATACGTGAAGCAGACAGCCACGGTTCGATAAAACGAAAACAAAGCAGGCTGATAATGCTGAGAGCAATTATATAGCCATAGACAACAAATAGCCCTGATGCCGGATCGACCAGATAATAACCCAGCACAAAACCAGGAAAGCTATAAACGAAATACCAATAACGTGCATTATTCTGTTGCAGGATTTTTTTATCCGTCACATTCAGGCGAGAGCAAGGACTATTACAGCTTCGGCAAATGCTGCACCCTTCCGGGCGGTGGCGTTCTATGTTGAACTGGCCATACATCATCTCAACGGGCCGGATAGGGCACATGCCCATGCACCAGCCGGAGAAGCCATTAAATATAAATCCGCATCCCAGTGCAACCATACCGACCGCAAGAGTGGTCATCGCCAGAATGGTTGCATCGACGTTGAAGATGACATGTCGCGCCGGAACCATGACATATAACAGGCACCAGGAGAGAAGACGTAAATAATGTGTTTGTTTATCAGAGAGGCTGTAGGAAGGAGAAAAACCGGCTCGGTAAGGCACAAGTTGAAGTATGGCCAGCGGACACATATTGGTCCACAGATTGGGAACCAGAAAGAACAGAAGCGGTGCCAGGGGAATAATTCCATTCCACACAACATTTAATCCAAGCGGTGGATAGGTCAGCAATAGTACGAGTACGGCCAGAAGAACGACCAGCGACAGACAGGAAATAATCCGCAGCCATCGTGCGATAATTCTTGAATGGGGGGAAGCGGGCGTATTGTTCACTGTGGCCTTCCTCATGGATAGAGTAACTGGCGGTGCCAATGGTCATTCTCATTCTTGAGATAGCACACGCGATCATGGATACGATATTCTCCCTTCTGCCAAAATTCCATATAGCAGGGAACCAGACGAAAACCGGACCAGAATTCCGGCCGCGGCACGTCCTGTGTGGCAAAGCGTACGGTTTGCTTGGCTACCTCTTTCAATAGTGCGGCATGACTATCCAGCGGTTGCGACTGTTTGGATGCCCAGGCACCGACACGGCTCTTAAACGGACGAGAGGCAAAATATTCATCTGCTTCTTCTTCATCCACATCCACTACATAGCCTTCGATGCGCACTTGCCGGGCCAGCGCTTCCCAGTAAAAACACATGGCAGCAAAGGGATTTTCTTTGAGCTGTTCGCCCTTATAGCTGTTAAGGTTCGTGTAAAACACAAAACCTTTCTCGTCATAATCCTTCAATAGCACCATGCGGTTGGAGGGTAGACCGTCACGACAGGTGGTAGCTAGGCTGACCGCATTCGCTTCTTTAATATCCTGATGATTTTCTGCTTCGTTAAACCATGCCGTAAAATGCTCAATCGGGTTTTTTATTACCTCTCCCATCGTATTTCACTCACTGCTGCCAAGCAAGGGGAGAAAAGTCCGCGATTTCTTAGAGTAGGCGTCGATATTGCCGTTTTCGACATCAAAATGCCAGGCATGTAGCTGTAGTAGATCGGCATCTAATGCGCTTTTTACCCAAGGGAATGTTTCCAAGTTTTCCAGTGATACCAACAGTGATTCTTTCTCGCAATGGCCACATTGTTCCTCTGCGCTGCAATCCGCATAGCGATCCAGCACGCGTTTTTTCGCCTCATGGGCAATCTCAACCCATGGGCCGATAAAGCTATACACATCCGAGTCGGTGCGTGCCGTGCCTTCCATCAGCGCCTTAATGCCACCGCAACCGCTATGGCCCAGTACAATGATATGCTCCACTTCCAAATGCTGGCAGGCATATTCCAGCGCGGCACTGGTGCTGTGATGCGTATCTTTTCCCTCTTTGTATGGCGGGACCAGATTGGCAACGTTGTTGACCACAAACACTTCGCCCAGGCCGGCATGAGTAAGAGTGACGGGGTTGATACGTGAATCGCTGCACCCGATCATCATCACGCGAGGCTCCTGCGCTTTTGCCGCCCAACTACGATAAGCCGCATATCGTTTACTCACATAAGTCTTGTGAAATTCGCGATAGCCTGCGATCAATCGGTTGAGTGCCTCATCCTTCATGCTGCATTCCTAAGTTGTGTCAGCTGGTGCATAATGGCTCTTTTGGCAGGAGGGATGCGATTGCCAAGGCGCAAGACGGCCTTGCGTGCCAGCTTGTGCAATGGCCGCTCATCCGTATAGAGGCTGACAAGTGTATTCGTTGCCAGATAGAGAGGTCTGCTGGCTCTGCGGTGTTTTCTGTTATAGCCAGCCAGTACACTGTTCGCACCGATATCTGTTCCGCTTTTCATTGCACGGTCGATCTGTGTGGCAAGGATATCCTGTCCTTTAAGCCCCAGATTAAAACCATGTGCCGTCACTGGATGCATACCCACGGCGGCATCCCCGATAACGGCAAAGCGAGAGGCCATAAACCGATCGGCATAGGTGGCGACCAGCGGATAGGAAAAGCGTTCACTCGATAGCCGCATTTTGCCAAAACGGTGATCAAATTGTGCTGTGATGTCGGCATTGAATAAGGCTTCGCTTTGCTCAAGAATATGCGGTGCCTTATCGAATGAAACGGTAATGACGATGGATGATTCATTGTCAGACAGCGGTAACACTGCCAGTGTGCCACCGTAGCGGAAACATTCATACGCCGTATCCTGGTGTGGTAGTTCATGGGTGGCTTTGCAGACAATCGCTACTTTTCCAAAGTCATGCATGGCGGTGGATATCCCCATATGCCTGCGGCTGGCGGAGAAACGGCTATCAGCCGCAATTACCAACGGAGTAGAGAGTTGTTGTCCATCTGACAGGGTGACATTTCCGCTGAGTTCGTGTGTATGGATTGATTCCACCGTCTGATCAGTGACCAGGGTGATGGTATCGCGTGCTTTGACCTCTTCATATAATGCCTGACGAATGCGGTGGTTGGACACCATATAGCCCAGTGTATTATCGCATACTTCCCGGTAATCGAAGTGAAGTGCATAAGGCGATGCCCCATCAAGCACTTTGGCTTCTTTCACCAACGAAATAGCATCTGCCGGGATATGTTCCCACGCTCCCATCTGTTGTAACAGATGTTTTGACAGATGCGTCAGCGCAATTTCCCGACCGTCATAAGCAGGTGAGGCAAGAGATGATTCCGGTTGTTTTTCAATGACGGTACTGTGCAGCCCCAGCGATGAAAGCGAACAGGCAAAACTCAATCCTGCGGGGCCACCGCCAATAATAATCACATCCTGCATTGATTTTCTTCTCCTTCACTATTGCACCAACGGACTACCATACTCTTCTAATTCAAACCCGGCAATCTGTGCTTTGCCGGACAGCAGTTTGATATATTGGCTGATGCCGGCTTTTAGTGAACGGGCGTGCAGATAATCGCGAATATGAGGAACGACCATCTCGAACGGCAATAATTCACCCCTCTTTTGATCGGTAAAACGTTCCAGATTCTGTTGGTAATAGCGCTCACAGCTTGACTCATCAGCCTGAGGAACAGAGACTTCCTGCGCAATCAACTGGTCAATAGCCTCTTCTTCCGCTTTGATGGAGACACCGTCTGATAATAAATGCTTTTCCGTTGCCGCCTGCAATAGAAGTTGCCGAATCACCAGTGCCTGCGCTGCCTTATGTCGGGCTTCATCCACGCAAGAAGCTGCATGATACTGCATTTCGCTATGCACCTCGTCATCTGTGATTTCAACCTGGTTGACGAATATCGGCATGGCTACCCCCGTTTGCGTACGATCTGATAGCCTGAGCGCAACAGATATTTGATCGGGGCGGAAATGCCGCTGAAGACATGCACCAGACGGGTGAAGGGAAACAGCAGAAAGATCGTGCACCCCAACACCAGATGCAGCTTGAAGATCAGTGCTTCTTCGACAACAAAGGCAGCAGCCCCCTCGCGGAAGGTGACGATATGCTGTGCCCAGTTAGCCAAGGCAATCATCGAAGAGCCATCCGGATGTTGCGCGGAGAATGGAATGGTAATCAGTCCTAAAATCAACTGCACATAAAGCACCAACAGGATCAGGATATCCGACGGTTTACTGGTGGCGCGGATGCGCGGATCAAACAGGCGACGCATTAACAATATGGTCATTCCGATGAAACACAGTCCGCCGAAAATACCGCCTGCGGTCATGGCCAGCTTTTGTTTGGTCGCGGCATCCATGAAATGGTGGTACATTTCATGCGGCATCAACAGCCCCACCAGATGGCCGAAGAACAGCAGAATAATACCGATGTGAAACAGGTTGTTGCCCAACCGCATACCGCCTTTGCGCAGCAACTGACTGGAATCCGCCTTCCAGGTGTATTGATCGCGGTCATACCGCAGTGCGCTGCCAAGGATAAATACCAGCAGACAGATATAGGGGTAATAGCCAAAAAAGAATTGATGTAAGTAATCGGCACTCATGACGCACCTCCTGCCATTTTCTCCAGAGTTTCTGTCGCATTGGGAAATGCGTTACATGTATTGCAATCGGCCTGCGGGTTGCCGCTGAAAGCTTCCGCCTCTTTCCATTGTTCATCCAGCTCTTCCAGACTCTCAGGGTCCTTGGGAGCTTTCTCAATCGCTTCTTGTATTTTTATCTTATCCGGCTTAACGGCAGACAGAACCTCAATCGCGTCAAATACCACCGCATAGTCTGACTGGCGCTTTTTCAGCTTGGCACCGATGGCGGCAATCACATCAATCGCTTCTCCCAGAAGAGAACGTGCTTCTTCAAATTTGCAGCGTGATAAATATTCCATGAATAGTGGCAAGTAGTCTGGCAATTCGCCCTGGTCAATATATAGGCCCTTTTCGGCGTAGGTATCGATCAGATCAACCATGGCCTGACCGCGGTCACGCGACTCACCGTGAATATGCTCGAACAGATGCAGGCAATGGGCACGACCTCGGTCAAATGTATTGACATAGTCTTCCTGAATATCCATCAAATCGCTGCTATTTTGTGTATGCAGGAATTGCTCGATCTTTCTGATGGATTTTTCCGGCAGCACCGCCTCTGCGCGTAATATTTCAAGCAGCTCATCCGCTGCATCCAGTACTGTGCCTTCCGGATAGGTCAGAAGTAAACCGAGTATTTTGAATGTTTTCATTATCAGCCTCCTTCCTGACCGGTTCGCGGTATGTTTCCGTTCATGGTGTTTGCGTGGGTTCTGGCGCCGAACAGGCTGGTTTTGCTTTGTCCGCCGGAGCAGCCATTGCCAAAACTGAAGCCACAGGAAGAACGGGTATCGAATGCGATTTCATTGTCGAACGGTGTGTCACCAACATATTCACGATGGTTGGTCGGGATGACGAAACGATCCTCATAGTCGGCCAGCGCCATAATGCGATACATATCGTCAACCATGGCCTCATCCATGCCGACCTGTTCTAACAGTTCGGTGTTGTTGACGCCTTCCACCTGTTTGCCACGCATGAAAGCGCGCATGGCGATCATACGCTCCAGCGCATGTACCACCGGTGCGGTTTGTCCGGCCGTCAGCAGGTTGGCGAGATATTTCACCGGAATGCGCAACCGGCGTACATCCGGAATCACCCCATCCATTTCCACCTGTCCTTTTTCCGCAGCATTCTGGATCGGCGACAATGGCGGGATATACCATACCATCGGCAGGGTACGATATTCCGGATGCAGCGGCAGGGCAACCTTCCATTCCATCGCCATTTTATAGACTGGTGAATTTTGCGCGGCGGTAATCCAGCTATCAGGTACGCCATCTTTCTTGGCCTGAGCAATCACCTTCGGATCATGTGGATCAAGGAAGATATCGCATTGCGCCTGATACAGATCTTCCGGCTTCTTGGTGCTGGCTGCCTGTTTGATTTTATCCGCATCATACAGCAGTACACCAAGATAGCGAATCCGCCCGACACAGGTTTCCGAACAGACCGTCGGGTCGCCTGCTTCAATCCGCGGATAGCAGAAGGTACATTTCTCCGATTTGCCCGACTGCCAGTTATAATAGATTTTCTTATACGGGCAGCCCGAGACACACATACGCCAGCCACGGCATTTGTCCTGATCGATCAGCACAATACCATCTTCTTCGCGCTTATAAATCGCGCCGGACGGACAGGATGCTACGCAGGTCGGATTCAGGCAATGCTCACACAGGCGCGGCAGATACATCATGAAGGTGTTTTCGAACTGACCATAGATGTCTTTTTGTACGCCGTCGAAATTGTAATCCTCACCGCGTTTTTCAAACTCGCCGCCGAGAATTTCTTCCCAGTTCGGTCCCCATTCGGGCTTGTCCATTTTGCGGCCGGTCAGCATCGAATGCGCGCGTGCAGTCGGCATGGCTTTACCTTCCGGCGCTTTTTGCAACCGTTCATATTCAAAGGTGAAGGGTTCGTAATAATCGTCAATTTCCGGCAGATCGGGATTGGCAAAAATCTTGGCGAGCACACGGAATTTACCACCGATTTTCGGGGCAATGTCACCGTTTGATTTGCGCTCCCAGCCACCATTCCAGACTGTCTGATCCTCCCAGCGCTTCGGGTAACCAACACCTGGCTTGGACTCGACATTATTAAACCACGCATATTCCACACCCTGGCGCGAGGTCCAGACATTCTTACAGGTTACCGAACAGGTATGGCAACCGATGCATTTATCCAGGTTCAGAACTTTTCCGATTTGTGCGCGTATTTTCATTATGCCGCCTCCCCATGATCGAGATTAGGTTTTCCATCATCCAGCCAATCGACATGTTCCATCTTGCGGACAATCACAAACTCGTCGCGATTGGTGCCGCAAGTGCCGTAATAGTTGAAGCCATAAGCCAGTTGGGCATAGCCGCCGATCATATGGGTCGGTTTGACAACCGCACGGGTAACCGAGTTATGGATACCGCCACGCAGTCCGGTGGTTTCTGCCCCCGGTGTGTTGACGGCTTTTTCCTGTGCGTGATACATCATGCTCATGCCCTCGGGCACGCGTTGCGATACCACCGCTCGCGCTACAATCGCACCGTTGGTGTTATACAGTTCGATCCAGTCATTATCCTTCACGCCGATCTTCTGCGCGTCGATTTCACTGATCCATACCACTGGGCCGCCGCGATTGAGCGTCAGCATCAGCAGATTTTCTGAATAGGTACTGTGAATGCCCCATTTCTGATGCGGGGTGATCCAGTTAAGTACGACTTGCTTACGGTCCTCGCCTAATTTGTCGATCACCGGTGCCACCGTTTTGGTGTTAATCGGCGGCTTATAGACGCATAGGCTCTCCCCGAAATCACGCATCCATTCATGATCCTGATAGAATTGCTGGCGACCAGTCAGTGTGCGCCACGGAATCAGCTCATGCGTGTTGGTATAGCCGGCATTATAGCTGACATGTTCATCTTCCAGCCCGCTCCAGGTCGGTGAGGAAATGATCTTGCGCGGTTGCGCCTGCAAATCGCGGAAACGCAGCTTTTCATCCTCTTTAGGTTTGGCCAGATGGGTGTGATCGCGCCCGGTGCATTTGCTCAGGGCTTCCCAGGCTTTGACCGCCACATGACCGTTGGTTTCCGGTGCCAGAGACAAAATGACTTCACTGGCATCGATATCCGACTCGATGCGTGGCAACCCTTTGGAGACGCCTTCTTCGCTTACGGTACGATTCAACTCGCCAAGGAATTTCACCTCCTCTTCGGTATTCCAGGCGATGCCCTTGCCGCCATTGCCGATCTTGGTCATCAGCGGCCCCAGCGCTGTGAACTTTTTATAGGTATCGGGATAGTTGCGCTCTATTTCGACCAGCGCTGGCATGGTTTTGCCCGGAATCGGATCGCACTCGCCTTTTTTCCATTCCTGAACTGTCAGCGGCTGTGCCAGCTCTGCAGGAGTATCGTGCAAAATAGGGAGGGCCACCACGTCTTTTTCAATACCCAGATGGCCCTCGCAGAGTTCAGAAAACTTCCTGGCAATGCCTTTGTAAATATCCCAGTCACTGCGTGATTCCCACGCCGGATCTACCGCACGTGATAGCGGGTGAATGAAAGGATGCATGTCCGAGGTGTTGAGGTCATTCTTCTCATACCAGGTCGCTGACGGCAGTACGATATCGGAATAGATACAGGTGGTAGACATGCGGAAATCCAGCGTGACCACCAAGTCGAGCTTACCTTCCGGCGCTTCGTCATGCCATACGACTTCCTGCGGTTTCTTACCATCCAACTCGCCCAGATCCTTGCCCAGCAGACCGTGTGGCGTCCCCAGCAGATGCTTGAGCATATATTCATGTCCCTTGCCCGACGAGCCTAGCAGATTGGAGCGCCAGACAAACAGGTTACGCGGGAAGTTTTTCGGATTATCCGGATCCTCACAAGAGAAACTCAACGACCCGGCTTTGAGCCGATCGACAATATAATCCTTGCTCTCCTTACCTGCTTTTTCTGCCGCCCTGGTCAATTCCAGCGGATTTTCCTGCAATTGCGGCGCAGAGGGCAACCAACCCATACGCTCGGAACGCACGTTACAATCAATCAGTGAATAATCATTCCACTTGTCCGGATTGGCCAGCGGTGAAATGATTTCTTCCATATGCAGTTTTTCATAGCGCCACTGGTTGGAGTGATTATAGAAAAAGCTGGTCGAATTCATATGACGTGGCGGACGATGCCAGTCGAGCGCGAAGGCTAGCGGCAGCCAGCCGGTTTGCGGCCGTAGCTTTTCCTGGCCGACATAGTGCGCCCATCCGCCGCCGGATTTACCGATACAGCCGCACATCATCAGCAAGTTGATAATGCCGCGATAAATCATATCCATGTGATACCAGTGGTTAATTGCCGCACCGAGAATCACCATCGATCGACCACGCGTCTTGTCGGCATTATCGGCAAATTCGCGAGCAATGCGGATGACTTGTTCAGCTGGCACACCAGTAATTTTTTCCTGCCATGCCGGAGTATAGGGCACATCATCTTCCAGCGATGCGGCTGTCTGGTCGTCTCCTAACCCGCGGTCAATACCGTAATTGGCCGCCATCAGGTCAAACACGGTGGCGACCAGCACCTTGTTTTTGCCATCCAGTT
>JANQJY010000097.1 GCA_028281385.1 Rickettsiales bacterium
GTGAGATGCCGCAGGAAGGCTCGCAGGCCGGGCGTAAAAGCTCCGAGCCGGTGAGCGGGCCGACAACGCTGGAAAATCAGAAAAAAGCCTGGGAAAAGATGAAAAAGGCGGGATAGGCTATGTTAAAAGACGAAGATCGCATATTTACCAATCTCTACGGTTTTGAGGACTGGAAGCTCAAAGGCGCGAAGGCGCGTGGCGACTGGGACGGGACGAAAAAGCTGCTGGCGATGGGACGTGAAAAAATCATCGAGGAAGTCAAGGCGTCCGGTCTGCGCGGGCGCGGTGGTGCCGGTTTTCCGACTGGGCTGAAATGGTCCTTCATGCCGAAGGAATCGGACTTGCCGGCCTATCTGGTGGTGAATGCTGATGAAGGCGAGCCCGGCACCTGCAAGGACCGCGATATGATGCGCCATGATCCGCATAAGCTGGTCGAAGGCTGTCTGATCGCCGGTTTTGCCATGAATGCGGTGGCGGCCTATATTTATGTGCGCGGGGAGTTTCAGCGCGAGATCGCGCATCTGCAACATGCGATTGACGAAGCCTATGCCGACGGGCTGATCGGTAAAAATGCCTGTGGGGTGGGCTATGATTTCGATGTGTATGTCCATGCCGGATCGGGCGCGTATATTTGCGGAGAAGAAACGGCACTGATTGAATCGCTTGAAGGCAAGAAGGGCCAGCCCCGCCTGAAACCGCCTTTCCCGGCGGGTTGCGGTGTGTGGGGCTGTCCGACGACGGTGAATAATGTTGAGTCGATTGCGGTGGTGCCGACCATTCTACGGCGGAGCGGTGCCTGGTTTGCCGGGATCGGACGTGAGAATAATACCGGCACTAAGGTCTTCTGCATCTCGGGCCATGTCGAAACGCCGTGTAATGTCGAAGAGGCGATGAGTATTCCGCTGAAGGAATTGATTGAGAAACATGCCGGCGGTGTGCGTGGTGGCTGGGATAATCTGCTGGCCATCATTCCCGGCGGATCGTCCGTGCCGGTTTTGCCGAAAGAGATTTGTGATGACGTGCTGATGGATTTTGATGCGCTGCGCGATGTTCAGTCCGGGTTGGGCACGGCAGCAGTGATCGTGATGGATAAATCCACCGATATTGTGCGCGCGATTGCGCGGCTGTCGTCCTTTTATCAGCATGAATCCTGCGGGCAATGTACGCCGTGCCGCGAAGGTTCGGGTTGGCTGGCGCGCGTCATGTGGCGCATGGTCGAAGGCAATGCCACGATCGAGGAGATCGATCAGCTGCAGGATATGACCAAACGCATCGAAGGCCATACCATCTGTGCGCTCGGCGATGCCGCAGCCTGGCCGGTGCAGGGGCTGATCCGCCATTTCCGCTCGGAAATGGAAACGCGCATCGCGGCATACAAGAGGGCGGCATGATGGAAGAAGTGAATATGTCATTCCTGCGAAAGCAGGAATCTTAGATCAGGTGAGTGAATGGATGAGAAGCGATTTTATGTTTACATACTTGCCAGCAAGAAAGGAGGTGTTCTTTACACAGGAATAACGAGTGATTTGCCAAAGCGGATGTATCAACACCGTGAAGGGCTGAGTGAAGGATTTTCGAAGAAATATTTCGTAAAGAGGTTGGTATATTTTGAAATATATGATGATGCTGAAACGGCGATACATAGAGAAAAGTGTATCAAAAGATGGAAACGTGATTGGAAAATAGAGTTGATTGAGAAAGAAAACCCGGGATGGAACGATCTGTACGAAATGATATGCCAGTAAAGATTCCTGCTTTCGCAGGAATGACGGAGTAGAGTAAATGCCAACGTTAAAAATTGATAAGTCTGACATTGTCATCCCTGCGCAAGCAGGGATCTTAGGACGCAGTGCAAGAAGGATTCCTGCTTTCGCAGGAATGACGGAGTAGAATAAATGCCAACGTTAAAGATCGACGGAAAAGACTACGAATTTGAGCCGGGGATGAGTGTCATCCAGGTGTGCGATATGCATGGCATCGAGATTCCGCGCTTTTGTTACCATGAGCGGCTGGAGATTGCCGGGAACTGCCGCATGTGCTTGGTTGAGGCCAAACCCGGACCGCCTAAACCGCAGGCCTCCTGCGCGCTTCCCGCAGCCGATGGACAGGAAATCACTACCAATTCCGACATGGTGAAAAAAGCGCGTGAAGGGGTGATGGAGATGCTGCTGATCAATCATCCGCTTGATTGTCCGATCTGTGATCAGGGCGGTGAGTGTGATCTGCAGGATCAGGCGATGTTTTACGGCTCGGGCGTCAGCCGTTATGATGAGCATAAGCGCGCGGTCGAAGATAAATATATGGGACCGCTGATCAAAACCCATATGACGCGCTGTATTCACTGCACGCGCTGTGTGCGCTTTGCCGAAGATATCGCCGGTGTGCCGGAACTGGGGGCGATTTACCGTGGTGAGGACATGCAGATCACCACCTGTCTGGAACAGACCATGACGTCTGAGATGTCAGCCAACGTGATTGATTTGTGTCCGGTCGGCGCATTGACCAGTAAACCCTATGCCTTTGCTGCACGCCCGTGGGAGTTGAAAAAAACTGAAACCATCGATGTGATGGATGCGGTAGGCAGTAATATCCGCGTCGATTCGCGCGGAGAAGCAGTACTGCGCGTCATGCCGCGGGTTAATGAAGTGGTGAATGAGGAGTGGATTTCCGATAAAACGCGCTTTGTCTGTGACGGCTTGCGCAATCAGCGACTGGATCAACCTTATGTGCGCGTCAACAAAACATTGCAGCCTGCCAGTTGGGATGAAGCTTTTGCCGCAATTGCAGAGCGCCTGAAAGACCGCGGAGGAGAACGCATCGGTGCGCTGGCTGGTAATCTGGTCGATGTCGAATCAATGTTTGCGCTGAAAGAACTGGTGACATCACTCGGTTCACCGCACCTTGATTGTCGTCAGGATGGTGCGAAGATCGATCCATTAGACCGTGCGGCCTATCTGTTCAATAGCACGATTGAACGAGCGGAGGAAGCGGATGCAGTCTTGTTTGTCGGGGCGAATCCACGACTGGAAGCGCCGATTATCAATGCACGGCTACGTAAGGCGTATCGTAAAAATGGAGCGCAATTCTATAATATTGGTCAACCGGTGGAACTGAGCTATCCTGCCGAAGAACTGGGAAATGATCCGCGTATTCTCAATCAGATTCTCAGCGGTGATCATCCGGTGGCGAAGGCGCTGAAATCCGCGAAACGGCCGATGATCATTGTCGGCACGGCCGCGGTAGCGCGCGAAGATGGGGCGTCGGTAATGAATGCCTGCAAGGCAATTGCCGATAATTGCGACCTGATCAAAGAGGACTGGAACGGCTTTAACATGCTGCATTATGCGGCAGCACGTGTCGGCGGGCTGGAAGTCGGTTTCGTGCCGGGTAAAGGCGGAAAAGACATTGCCGGCATGATTCAGGCCATCAACAACCATGAAATCGATACACTCTTCCTGCTTGGGGTAGATGAAATCGATATGAAATATTTTGGTGATGCTTTCATTGTTTACCAGGGCCATCACGGCGATATTGGCGCGCACCGCGCGGATGTGATTCTGCCGGGCGCTGCTTATACCGAAAAAGATGCGCTGTATGTTAATACCGAAGGACGGGTGCAGGAGGCATTCCGTGCCGTCTTCCCGCCGGGTGAGGCGAAAGAGGACTGGAAGATTCTGCGCGCCCTGTCGGAAGTACTAGGACAGACTTTGCCGTTCAATACGCTGAATGAACTGCGTCAGCGGTTATTTTCTGCGGTACCACATCTATCAAGTTTTGATCAGATTACCCCGGCGCAGTGGAAGCCGGTTCCCAAACAGCCGAAAAGCTACAAGATTAAAAAAGAAGCGTGCGAGCAGGCGATTTTGAATTTTTATATGACCGATCCGATTAGCCGTGCCTCGAACACCATGGCGGAATGCTCGGAAGTGATCTGGAAAAAAACACATGATAAGCCTGCGAAGAAGGAGGCGGCATAATGGAATTCAGCTGGTTGAATGACCTGTTTACCTTTCCTGAATGGCAGGCCTATGTTGTGCCGACGCTGAATTCAGTCATCAGCATTGTGATGGTTACCATTCCGCTGTTGATTGCCGTGGCTTATCTGACGCTGGCCGAGCGCAAGGTTATTGCCGCGATGCAGCTACGTAAGGGCCCGAATGTGGTGGGACCGTTCGGCATGTTGCAGCCTTTTGCCGACGGGTTGAAGCTGTTTCTCAAGGAAACCGTCATTCCGACGCAGGCCAATACGGTGGTTTTTCTGTTAGCACCGATGATTACTTTTATTCTCGCGCTACTCGGTTGGGCGGTGATTCCGGTGTCGGAAGGGTTTGTGATTGCCGATATCAATGTCGGGATTCTGTATCTTTTCGCCATCTCTTCGCTTGGCGTATATGGCATTATCATGTCAGGCTGGGCGAGTAATTCGAAATACGCCTTTCTGGGTGCGATCCGTTCTGCCGCGCAGATGGTGTCGTATGAAGTGTCGATCGGCTTTGTGATTATCACCGTGCTGCTGGTGGTCGGTTCGCTGAATCTGGGCGATATCATTGCCGCGCAATCGGGTGGAATATTGAACTGGTTTGCTTTTACACCCCTGTTCCCGATGTTCGTGGTGTTTTTCATCTCGGCGCTGGCGGAAACCAACCGGCTGCCGTTTGACCTGCCGGAGGCTGAAGGCGAACTGGTCGCGGGCTATAATGTTGAATATTCGTCGATGGCGTTTGCGCTGTTTTTCCTTGGGGAATACGCCAATATGATTCTGATGAGCGGGATGACGGTGATTCTGTTCTTAGGCGGCTGGCAGGCACCGGCAGAGTTTCTGGAGTTTATCCCCGGTGTCATCTGGTTTGCGCTGAAGGTGGCCTTCCTGCTGTTCGTGTTTCTGTGGGTGCGCGCGACGTTTCCACGTTATCGCTATGATCAGCTAATGCGGCTGGGTTGGAAGGTGTTTCTGCCGCTGTCGCTGTTATGGGTAGTGCTGACATCGGGTTATCTCGTTTATATGGATAAGCTACCGGGATAGGAAAAGCAGATGACGACACAAAAAGAGGGAGGACGATTTTTTCAAGGGCTGTTTATCGGTCTCGGTATTGTTGCGGCGACGTATATTCTGGTAGATGGATTGAAAGGCGTGATTCCGTCAAACCAGATTGTGAAAGTCCGTGGCTTTGCTGAAAAGGAATTCACCTCTGATCTGGCGCGATGGACCATCAATGTCAAAGCCACACGGACGACCTTGGCGGAAGCGTCCTCGGCACTGCAGGCCGATACGGAAAAAGTGGTTGGTTACCTGAGCGATAACGGTATCGGGTTGCAGCATATTTCCTTAAAGCCCTCTTATGCCAGTCCGATCAACAAGCTCAATGACAAGGGATATACGACCAACACCATCATCGCCTATGCGGTGGACCGGACGGTTGAAGTCGAGTCTGATGATGTTAAGCGGATTGAAGCGCTGTCGTCGGACATCACCTCGCTCATGTCGGAGGGGTTGAATCTCAGCTCACACGCGCCGGAATATTATTACAGTAAAATTGCCGAAATGAAGATGGAGTTGCTGGCGGCAGCGACGAAGGATGCGTTTGACCGGGCAACCATTCTGGCGGAAAGCAGTGGATCGAAGCTTGGCTCGCTGCGTGCGGCGCGGCAGGGGAAGTTTCAGATCACTTCGGCGCATGAGACCGAAGATTCGGGTGGGTATTATGATACCTCGGCGATTGAAAAGAAAATGACGGCGGGGATTACCGTCGATTACAGCATTGATTAGGGAGCGTAGCATGCAATCACTGGCAGGACTTACACGGTCATTCTTACTGAGCGAACTGCTCAGCGGTATGTGGCTGACGTTTAAATATATGTTCAAGCCCAAGGTGACGATCAATTATCCCTATGAAAAAGGACCGCTCAGCCCGCGTTTTCGCGGCGAGCATGCGTTGCGCCGTTATCCCAACGGAGAGGAGCGCTGTATCGCCTGTAAATTATGCGAGGCCATCTGCCCGGCGCAGGCCATTACCATCGAGGCCAAGGAGCGTGAAGACGGCTCACGTCGCACGACGCGTTATGACATTGACATGACCAAATGCATCTATTGTGGTTTTTGTCAGGAAGCCTGTCCGGTCGATGCGATTGTCGAAGGTCCGAATTTCGAATTTGCTGCCGAGACTCGCGAAGAGCTGTTCTACGACAAGGACAAGCTGCTGGAGAATGGTGATCGCTGGGAGACTGAGATTGCGCAAAACCTCATTGCCGATGCGCCATATCGTTAGGGACTTCAGATGCTTTCCATTCATTGCACATATGACGAAACACCGCTTGCGAAAGCGCCTATGGCCGTGATAGAAACGGAGCCATTCAGGGAAGTGATAGTAATAAGAGTGAGAAACGCCGCATGATTGAGATCGATCTCGCCAGCATCATGTTTTATGTCTTTGCCTTTCTGGTGGTGAGTGCGGCACTGGCGGTGATTTTGTCGCGCAACCCTGTTTATTCCGTCTTTTTTCTGATTTTTGCCTTCTTCAATGCCGCAGGTTTGTTCGTGCTGCTTGGTGCGGAATATCTGGCGATGACGCTGGTGATTGTCTATGTCGGCGCGGTAGCGGTGTTGTTCCTGTTTGTGGTGATGATGCTGAATATTGATTTTGCCAGGTTGCGCGCCGGGTTGATTCATTATCTGCCGATCGGGTTGCTGGTTGCCATTGTGCTGTTCATCGAAGTCGGAGCGTTACTCTATGCCTCGTATCTGACACCGCAACAGGCCGCCATGCCTGCAACGCCGATGCCTGCCTTGTCGGACTACAGCAATACCGAAGCGATCGGGAATGTGCTTTATACCAAATATGTGCATTATTTCCAGATGGCAGGGATGATTCTGCTGGTGGCGATGATCGGCGCGATCGTGCTGACACTGCGTTCACGACCGGGTGTACGACGGCAGAAGATTGACCGACAGGTCGCGCGCGCGCGTGAAGAAGCAGTCACGCTGGTCGATGTCAAACCAGGACAGGGGGCTGGCTGATGGACGCGCTGTTGTTTGGTTCCGTTTCGCTAATGCACTATCTGGTGGTCTCCACCCTGTTGTTTGTTATTGGTATTTGCGGCATTTTTCTCAACCGCAAAAATATCATCACCATCCTGATGTCGATCGAACTGATGCTACTGTCGGTCAATATTAATCTGGTGGTCTTTTCCGTGCATCTGGGTGATCTGACCGGGCAGGTATTTGCGATTTTCGTGCTGACGGTGGCCGCCGCTGAAGCGGCAATCGGGCTAGCGATTCTGGTGGTGTATTTCCGTAACCGCACATCGATCAATGTCGATGATATTAACACATTGAAGGGATGATGATGGCATTGGATGAAATGGTCATAGCGCTTGTTTTTCTGCCGTTGCTTGCAGCAATGACCGTCGGCTTCATGGTGCGCAGCATCTCCGATGCGCATGCGCAGTTTATCACCTGCGGTGCCATGGTCGTCAGTGCGCTGTTGTCATTGATTGTCTTTAACGATGTGGCGATTGTCGGCAACGCCACAACGGTGGAACTGTTACCGTGGATTACCTCGGGCGATTTTACGCTTAACTGGGCGCTGAAGGTCGATCCGCTGACGGCGGTGATGCTGGTGGTAGTCACGCTGGTCTCGGCAGTAGTGCATATTTATTCCGTCGGCTATATGAGCCATGATCCGCATAAACCACGCTTTATGGCCTATCTGTCGCTGTTTACCTTTGCCATGCTGATGCTGGTGACGGCGGATAACTTCATTCAGCTGTTCTTCGGCTGGGAAGGGGTAGGGCTGTGCTCCTATTTGCTGATCGGTTTCTGGTTTAAGAAGGATTCAGCGAATGCGGCATCGATCAAGGCGTTTGTCGTCAACCGGGTGGGCGATTTTGGCTTTGCACTGGGAATTATGGCCATCTTCCTGGTGTTTGGTTCGGTACAATTTGATGTGGTGTTCGAGAAGGCGCCTGAATTTGCCGGGACCATCTTTACCTTCCTCAACTGGCCGGTCAATACCATGGATATTATCTGTATTCTGCTGTTTATCGGTGCGATGGGGAAATCAGCGCAATTGCTGCTGCATACCTGGTTGCCCGATGCGATGGAAGGCCCGACACCGGTTTCAGCGCTGATCCATGCGGCAACGATGGTGACCGCCGGGGTGTTTCTGGTGGCGCGCTGCTCGCCGATGTTCGAATATGCGCCGAATGCGTTGCTGCTGGTGACGATCGTCGGTGCGGCTACCGCCTTTTTTGCTGCGACGGTGGGTATGGTGCAGAATGATATCAAGCGGGTGATCGCCTATTCGACCTGTTCGCAGCTGGGCTATATGTTCTTTGCCTGCGGTGTCTCAGCCTATGCGGCGGGGATTTTTCATCTGATGACGCATGCCTTTTTCAAGGCATTGCTGTTCCTGTGCGCAGGCTCGGTAATTCACGCCATGTCGGATGAACAGGATATGCGCAATATGGGTGGTATCTGGAGGAAAGTACCGTTTACTTATGCCTTCATGTGGATCGGGTCGCTGGCGCTGGCAGGCCTGCCGATATTCGCCGGCTATTATTCGAAGGATATTATTTTAGAAGCGGCCTATGCTGATCATTCGCTGCAAGGTTCGGTGGCGTTCTGGCTCGGTATTGGCGCAGCAGTGCTGACAGCCTTTTATTCCTGGCGGCTGATTTTCATGACCTTTCACGGCAAACCACGGGCGAGCAAGAAGGTCATGGAGCATGTCCATGAATCGCCGCAGGTCATGCTGTTACCGTTGGTACCGCTGGTGATGGGTGCGCTGTTTGCCGGGATGGTTGGTTATTATTCTTTCGATATGGTCGGAGGGCATAGCGATTTCTGGCGCGGTGCCATTGTCGTGCTCGAACATAACAATACGCTCGAAGCTGCCCATCATGCACCAATGTGGGTGGCTAAGCTGCCGATTGTCGTGGCATTGCTGGGGATTGCGGCGGCGTGGTTTGTCTATATGAAACGTACCACACTGGCACCAAAGCTGGCCAAAGCATTCGCACCGATTTACCGGTTTCTGCTTAACAAATGGTATTTCGATGAGCTGTATAATGCGCTGTTTGTTCGCGTTGCTTTTAAAAAAGGCGAGTATCTCTGGCGTTTTGTCGATGTCAAAATCATCGACGGGCTGGGACCGAACGGTTTTGCCTGGCTGTCGCAGCAATGCGGCGCCATTATGCGGCGCGTGCAGACCGGTTATCTCTACCATTATGCCTTTGCGATGATTGTCGGGCTGGTGGCGATTTTAAGCTGGCTGCTGATCGTTGAACTGGGAGGGCATGGACTATGACCTTTCATATCCTTTCTGTTCTCATTGTTTTGCCGTTGATTGGCGCCATCTTTATTCTGCTGTTCGTGAAAAATGACGAAACCAGTGCCGATAATGCGCGTTATGCCGCATTGTGGACGACGCTGGTCACCTTTGTCGCATCGCTGATTTTATGGTTCCATTTCGATACCACGACGCATGAATTTCAGTTCACCGAAATGGTGCCGTGGTTTGAGGGTTACAACATCCATTATGCGCTGGGAATTGACGGTATTTCGCTGTTTATGATCCTGCTGACGACCTTTCTGATGCCGATCTGTATCCTGTGCAGCTGGGAAGCGATCACCCATCGCGTGCGCGAATATATGGTTGCGTTTCTATTGCTGGAAACTTTTGTCATCGGTGTGTTCTGCGCGCTGGACCTGTTACTGTTTTACCTGTTCTTTGAGGGCATGCTGATTCCGATGTATCTGATTATCGGCATCTGGGGAGGCGAACAACGCGTCTATGCGGCGTATAAATTCTTCCTTTATACCCTGCTGGGTTCGGTGCTGTTCTTGCTGGCACTGCTCTACATTTATTTTACCTTCGGTACGATGTATATTCCCGATCTGATGACCTATGTGCCGACGTTGGGGCTGGATATTCAAAAATGGCTGTGGCTGGCGCTGTTTGCTTCCTTTGCGGTGAAGGTGCCGATGTGGCCGGTGCATACCTGGCTGCCTGATGCGCATGTGCAGGCGCCGACTGCCGGCTCGGTGATTCTGGCGGGAATTTTGCTGAAAATGGGGGCTTATGGCTTCCTGCGTTTCTCGCTACCAATGCTGCCGGAAGCCTCGCATTATTTTGCCGAATTTGTCTATGTGCTCAGTTGCATTGCTGTGGTTTATACCTCACTGGTGGCGCTGGTGCAGGAGGATATGAAAAAACTGATCGCCTATTCCTCGGTAGCGCATATGGGTTTTGTCACGCTTGGTATCTTTGCTTTTAATCAGCAGGCGATTGAAGGTGCGATCTTCCAGATGATCAGTCACGGGCTGGTCTCCGGTGCATTATTCCTGTGCGTTGGCGTGGTGTATGACCGGCTGCATACCAAGGAAATTGCGCGCTATGGCGGGCTGGTGCATATCATGCCACGCTATGCCGCATTTTTTATGCTGTTTACCATGGCGTCAATCGGCCTGCCGGCGACGTCCGGTTTTGTCGGCGAAATACTGGTGCTGGTCGGTACGTTTCAGGTCAATCAGTGGGCGGCGATGGTCGCGGCCACCGGTGTGATTCTCGGTGCCGCCTATATGTTATGGTTGTATCGCCGTGTCGTACTGGGAGAGCTGAGCAAATCCGACCTGAAGAAAATGACCGATCTGAATGGGCGTGAACTGACTATTTTCGTATCGATCGCTGTGCTGGTGATGTGGCTTGGCATTTATCCCAAACCGTATCTCGATGCGATGCATGCCTCGGTCACGCATTTGGTAAAACAGACCAAAATATCCCATACCCATCACGTCTATAAACCGCTGGAAGCGTTGGAAGGCATAACGGACCTTCCCGCCCATGAAGAGGGAGAAGAGTAATGTTTGAGGTAGCCCATCTCATCCCGCTTTATCCGGAGCTGCTGTTGTGTCTGTCTGTGTTTGGGCTGCTGATGTATGGCGCATTTGCCGGTAATGACGCCACCGATAATGTGTTGTGGATGTCCGTGGCAGCGTTGATCATGGCCGGTTCTCTTATCATGGAGCAATATGGGGTAACTCTGTATGTCTTTGACGATATGTTCCGGATCGATGATTTCATTCGCTTCGCTAAATTGCTGGTGATCGTCAGTGCGGTGCTGGCGTTGTTATTGACACAGTCCTGGCTCTCGCAGCAGGCCACCCGCAAATTTGAATATCCGATCCTGATATTGCTGGCGACGACGGGACTGTTGTTAATGCTGTCAGCCAATGATCTGCTGGCGGTCTATATGTCGCTGGAGTTGGCCAGCCTATCGCTTTATGTGATGGCGGCATTTGACCGCGATAATGCTCGCGCTTCGGAAGCCGGGCTGAAATATTTTATTCTGGGATCGCTGGCTTCGGGCATGATGCTGTTCGGTACTTCGCTGATCTATGGGTTTGCGGGGTCTATCGGTTTTGCAGACATTGCATCGGTACTGGAGCAGGGTGACACAGCGGCCAATCCGGGGCTGATCGTCGGGCTGATCTTTGTCATCGTCGGGTTCTGCTTTAAGATCTCCGCCGTCCCCTTCCATATGTGGACACCGGACGTTTATGAAGGCACGCCGACACCGGTGGTAACTTATTTTGCTGCCGCGCCCAAGATCGCGGCAATCCTGCTGTTTGCACGTGTGCTCCATCAGCCTTTTGCCGAGATGATAGAACAGTGGCAGCAAATTGTTATTTTAATCTCGATACTGTCCATGCTGCTTGGTGCTTTTGCCGCGCTGGGGCAGACTAATATCAAACGTCTGTTGGCCTATAGCTCGATCGGGCATATGGGGTATGCGCTGATGGGCATCGCCGCCGGGACCGAAGCAGGCATTCAGGGACTGCTGATTTATCTGGCGCTGTATCTGTTCATGAGCATTGGTGCTTTCGGCTTTGTGATGATACTTCGGCGGGGAGAAGAGACAGTGGAAGATATCCATGAATTGGGTGGATTATCGAATACTAACCCGAAGGCGGCGTTTTTCATGTCGCTGATGCTGTTTTCCATGGCGGGTATTCCGCCACTTGCAGGCTTCTTTGGAAAGATGTATGTGTTTTTGAGTGCCGTAGAAGCAGGCTTGTATGTATTGGCAGTCATCGGCGTGTTATCCAGCGTGGTGGCGGCCTATTACTATATTAAGATTGTGAAGATTATGTATTTTGACGAAACGAAAAAACCATTTGATGGTACGATGATGTTGTCGGCGCGCATGGTTCTGTCGCTATGTGCGATTGTCGTGCTGGTCTTTTTTCTGATACCGACGACGCTGATTCAACTGTCCGGAGTCGCCGCGGCGGCGATGATGTGATGCAACCGCGGGGTCTCATGCAGTCGGCGAAATATAACCTTTTGGAAGATTATCATCTTCTCTCCTACGAGGTGTTGGACAGTACCAATGAAGAAGCCAAACGTCTGGCTGGCGGTGGAGCGGCGCACGGAGCGGTAATCTGGACCAAGAAACAGACGGCCGGAAAAGGCCGGATGGGGCGTGAATGGATTTCGCCCGAGGGTAATCTGTATGTATCGGTATTGCTCAGTCCGGAATGTGATTTGCCGTTATGCTCGCAATTGTCGTTTGTTGCGGCCAATGCGGTCGTCAGCACCATGGAGCCGATTATTCCCGGTGAGGGAGAGACCGCATGCAAATGGCCGAATGATATTCTGTATGATGGCCGCAAGCTGGGCGGGATTCTGCTGGAGTCCTTTACCATGCTGGACAATCAGGGGAATGACCGTCAGTGGGTCGTGGTCGGTATCGGTATTAACATTGATCATTATCCGGACGATGTGGCGTTTCCGGCGACCTGTCTGCGTGAAACGGGGGTTGAGATTATCAGCGCAAAGATTGTGTTGTCGCGTTTTGTGTATAATTTTATTCATCACTACGACAGCTGGTGCGAGGACGGATTTGATCCGGTGAAAAAGCAATGGGTAGAAAGTGCCTACAAACTAGGGTTTCCGATACAGGCACGCGTGGGAATGGAAGCTTATACCGGTAGTTTTCAGGGCATTGACGATCTAGGACGTCTGTTGCTGCAGGAAGCCGACGGCACGTTGCGCACCATCAGCGCTGGCGATGTCTTTTTTGATGAGGCGTAATACTCTTCATGTTATTGGCGATTGATGTGGGCAATACCAATACCGTCTTTGCGGTGTGCGATAGTCATACGGTCGAGGAGCAGTGGCGAATCACCACTGATCACCTTCGTACGGCCGATGAGTATGCGTCACTGCTACTGGTTCTGTTTGAAAAGGCGGGTATTGCTCCGGATACCATTGACACAGCGATTTTATCCTGTGTGGTACCCGATACGATTTTTTCCCTACGCAAATTCTGTGAGCGCTATTTCAATGTGTCATTATTGATTGTTCATCGTGATATGATGTCGTTCGACATGCCGGTGTTGATTGACCATCCCGAGCAGTTGGGCGCTGATCGGCTGGTCAACGCAATTGCGGCGTGGGAACGTTATCGCAGTTCAGTGGTTATTGTCGATTTCGGCACGGCAACGACGTTCGATGTCATCAATCAGGATGGTGCTTATGTTGGCGGGGTGATCGCGCCGGGGATCAACCTGTCGCTCGATGCACTGCATCATGCTGCGGCAAAACTGCCGGGTATTCTTATTCGCCGACCCGAAAACGTGATTGGTACGAATACGACGACGGCGATGCAATCCGGTATTTTTTACGGTTATCTGGGATTGATCGAAGGGATTATTGAACGCATTAAGGGTGACATGAAGCAATCGCCTAAAGTGATTGCCACTGGCGGACTGGCTCGGCTTTATGCGCCGCAGACGGATGCCATTGATGATGTCGATTTGGAATTGACCATTCGCGGTCTGATGCATTTACACTATCAGCACATGCAGCGGAGTTATGCCGCGTGAGTATTAATTTCAAAGACTATGATGAATCGTTGCTGTTCGTACCGCTGGGCGGGTCGAACGAGATAGGCATGAATCTCAATCTCTATCGTTATCGCGGCAAGTGGCTGATGATCGATCTTGGCATCGGCTTTGCCGATGATTATCTGCCGGGCGTCGATATCGTCACGCCGGATATTGATGCGATTCTGCCCTATAAGGACGATATTGTCGGTCTGGTTCTGACGCATGCGCATGAGGATCATCTCGGCGCGGTGCATTATCTGTGGGAAGAGCTGGGTTGCGAGGTCTATACGACACCGTTTACTGCTGCGGTGTTAAAACCCAAACTGGCCGAGGCGGGCATTCAGGGCAAGGTTAAAATTCATCCGGTGGAAGCGGGGAAGCATTATGAGCTGGGGCCGTTTACGCTGGATATGGTGCCGCTGACACATTCGATACCGGAAATGCATGCGATTGCGATTCGCACCGATGCAGGCGTTATCATCCATACCGGCGACTGGAAGCTGGACCGTGATCCGCTGGTCGGGCCGACTTCGGATGAAGATGCGTTGGAGCGCTATGGCGATGAAGGTGTACTGGCGATGGTGTGTGATTCGACCAATGTGCTGGTGGAAGGCGAGTCGGGCTCCGAATCGCATGTGCGTCAGCATTTGTTCGATGTCATCAAGGGCTGTGATAGGCGCGTCGTCGTCACGACCTTTGCCTCGAATATTACGCGGCTGGAGTCGATCATCTATGCGGCGATGGATGCGGGGCGCTCGATCGCGCTGTCGGGCAAGTCACTGTGGCGTATTACGCAGGCGGCCAGAGATAGCGGCTATTTGCAGGATGTGCCGGAATTTCTCACGGATGAGCAGGCCATGGAGGTGAATCGGGAAAATATCTGTATTATTTGTACCGGCTGTCAGGGAGAGTCGCGCTCGGCACTGACCAAACTGGCGCGTAAGGAACATCCGAAAATCAGCCTGTCGCCCGGCGATACGGTGGTTTTCTCCTCCCGCGTGATTCCCGGTAATGAAACCAAGATCAACTGGCTGCAGAACAAGCTGATCGAACAGGGGCTGGAGATTATCGGCGATAGCGATGCGTTGATTCATGTGTCCGGCCATCCCTGCCGCGAGGAACTGGAGAGGATGTATCAACTGGTGCGTCCGCAGATTTCGGTGCCGGTGCATGGCGAAGCACGCCATATTCATGAGCATGCCAAGCTGGCGAAATCGTTACAGGTGCCCGAAGCGGTCGAAGCCACCAACGGCGCAGTGATTCAGCTGAAGGCCGGTGAGGCGGGTATCGTTGGGATGGTCGAGAGCGGCTATCTGGCGCTGGACGGCAAATCGTTGATCGATGCGGACAGTCTGGTCATTCGCACGCGTCGTAAATTGCGTGATGATGGTTTTATCGCCCTGTCATTGGTCATGGATAAAAAAGGCAAGGTGATAGGAGAACCGGTCCTGTCCACACCCGGTATTCTGGATCCGAGCGATGAGGATGATCGGATGCTGATCGACCGGATCACCGAAGATGCGAAGGAAACAGCCGAGAAATCGACGGATAAGGCGAAATCCAAAGGTTTGAATGAAAAGCTGCGTGCAGTAATCCGCCGTCATATCAGAACAGAGCTGGGCAAAAAACCGGTACTTGATATTCATATTCATCAGTTAAAGAAATAATATGTGTCATCCCTGCGCAGGCAGGGATCTTTTATGCAGTACGGTAACAAAGATTCCCGCTTCTCGCCGCGCAAGCGCTGGCGCAGCGGGTCGCGGGAATGACAGAATAAGAAGATTATTTGGAATGACCTAAAGCTGTGCTAGGATAAGCCTGTCATGTCGAATTTCGAATTTATCATCAGCTATGCCGTGATCTGGTGGCTGGTGCTGTTTATGGTGCTGCCGGTCGGGATACGGACGCCAAAGACCGCACGGGCAGGACACAGCACCGGCGCGCCGGAAAAGCCGCGTTTGCGGCGAAAGCTGGTGGTAACAACCGTGCTGGCCTTTCCTGCGACCATGCTGCTTGACTGGGTAATTACCTCCGGCCTGATCGAGGTGCGGCCATGATGCGTTATCTGGTGATATGTTTTTTATTATCCGTCACAGGCGATGCGCTGGCGATCCACAAGGTCGGCAATAAATGCGCCGATATCGATTATGAAGAAGACCCGTCGGTGGACTATCAACCTGATGTCGATGGCAATGACTGGGCGCTGACGCCGACGGATATTAATCCGTCTCCCTTTGACAAGGACGCTTTTGACGATGTCGATATCGGGCTGGACCTGCCGCTAAATAATTACCTCGAGAAAGATAAGTATAATTATGATGCTTCACGCAGCGATATCGGACTTGGCATACTCGGCGTCAAGCGTGACGGCGCATTATCGTTCCGCGGAAAATCCATTTCGACCGACCGCTTTATCGATCCGGATTGTGTGGAATAGCCGCAGGTTCTGCTGGCACATTTGAAAAAAATCTCCTAACTCTTGTGGTTGTATGAACCACGTCATTCCGAACGAACTGTAGGTTCGGAGGAATCTATAAAGTAATAATAGATTTCTCAGTTGCTTACGCTCCTTCGAAATGACGTCGAAGTAGATGGATATGAGATTATCACGTTATTTTTTACCTCTTATCAAG
>JANQJY010000017.1 GCA_028281385.1 Rickettsiales bacterium
GCAGATCCTGCTCCATGGCTTCGTCTTCTGCACGGTTTCTGCCGCGTTTGCGAGTGCCGGCGATCGGCCGCACGGTGACTTCGTCATCGCGCACGCGTACCAGAATCTCCGGACTTGAGCCGACCAGCGTAAACTCGCCGAACTGCATGTAGAACAGAAAAGGCGACGGATTCATATGGCGAAGCGCGCGGTATAGCGCAAAGGGTGGCAGGGTGAAGTCTCCGGCAAAACGCTGCGACGGCACCACCTGAAAAATATCGCCGGCGAGGATGTACTCTTTGGCTTTTTCGACCATGGCGTGATATGCCTCGCGCGTGGTGTTGGAAGTGAATTCGACCGGCGTGGCCGGCCCGTCATGGTAATAGTTGCGCTGATCCAGCGGCCCGCGCAGGCGGGAGATGATGTCTTCAATGGCACGGCAGGTATCGTCATAGCGTGTGGCGGCGTCCACACCATGTGCCTGATCCGGCCAGATCGGCGCAATCACGTAAACCATGCCGTCGACCGCATCGAAAATCAGCATGATGGTCGGGCGCATGAAGCAGCTGTCGGGGATCTGCAGCTCATCCGGATTATTAGCAGGCAGACGTTCCATCAGCTTGACCATATCATAGGCCATATAGCCGATCAGCCCGGCGGCCATGGGCGGCAGTTCTTCGGGGATGTCCATCGTCAGTTCGCGCACCAGTTTTTTCAGTGACGACAGACTGTCGTCCCAGGCCGGCTCAAACGTATCGTCATGGAAGGGGGGAGTGTGGCTGATCTCCGGTTTGTTGCCGACACAGCGCCACACCATGTCGGGTTTCAGGCCGATAATCGAATAGCGTCCGCGCGTTTCCCCGCCTTCGACCGATTCGAGCAGGAAGCATGGCTCATTATCCTTTTTCAGCTTCAGCATGGCCGAGACCGGTGTTTCCAGGTCCGAGACCAGTCTGGTCCACACCAGTTGCGGCATGCCCTCCTCAGCGGCAGTGATGAATGCCTCTTTCTCGGGAGAAATCGTCATTGCGGCGTGGTACCTGAGAAGAGGACATCGTGGTTGATGGTCACCTCATGGGTGGATTTGAGCACCGCGAGATACTGATCCATCAATTCGTTGGGCAGTGCGTTCTTCAATTCTTCGCGGATGTTGTCGATCGCCTGCCGGTGCGATTCGGCTGCCTCGGTAAAGGCGGGAGCCGGGGTGATGGCTTTGACACGCGCAACGGCATATTCACCGCTGGGCAGCGGATAGGCACCTGTCACACCGTCTTGCGGCAGGGCAAAAATGGCCATGACGAAACCGCTGGTCAGGATTTTATCTTTTAGTGCGGAGTCGTTGGTGACGGTATCGTGATAGCGTTTCAGTGCACCGGACTGACGCACGGGAAGCCCGAGGGTTTTTGCGGCCTGTCCGAAAGAATCCGCCTGTTGCAACCTGTCTGCCGTTTCTGTAGCATATTCTTTTAGCACCCGCGCTTTTTCTTCTTGTTCCCATGCGGCTTTCACCGCGTCTCTGACATCGTCAAACGCTCTGACCTGCGACTCGATCACCTCATCGACATGCACGAGGAAATACTCATTCTCCGTAGTCAATGACAGGGTAGAAGTCTCACCATTATCGAGCGAAAACCCGACATCGAGTATCTGACGCAACAGCGGGGTGACGCCGTCGGTTTTTTCTTCCCCGGCGGTGGCACCATTCATATCGACCTGCGAGAGTGTCTTCAGTACAATCTCATCCAATCCTACGCTCTCCAGTGCGTCTTTGATGTCTGCTCCTCCGGCGAGCGTATCCTCGATCTCACCGGCCAGACGGTTCATTTCCTCATCCATCCGTTCGCTGCGGTAATCCTCGGTCATTCTGGCTTTTATCTCTTCCAGCGACGGAATTCTTGTCTCCTCAATGGCGTTGACGTGGAAAATATGCCAGCCGAAGCTGGAGGGCGTCGGCGCGGAATAGCTATCTGTTTCGAGTGCAAAGACCACTGGCTCGATATCGGGCGGTAAATCCGCCTGGGTGACCTTGCCGAGGGAGGTATTATCCCGGTTCAGTATCGTGTCATCCTTTGCGGCCTGTTCAAAGGAGGTACCGGATTGCAGCTGGCCG
This sequence comes from Rickettsiales bacterium, assembly GCA_028281385.1. Classification (GTDB taxonomy): domain Bacteria; phylum Pseudomonadota; class Alphaproteobacteria; order Rickettsiales; family UBA3002; genus JANQJY01. The sequence continues at coordinate 2,090 of JANQJY010000017.1, forward strand.
TGAACCGCCTGCGCATCTTTCTCCGAGGTGAACAGCAATTGCTCCACCGCCCGTGTTTCGGGGATACGGTAGGCCTCCTTGCGTTCTTCATAAAGCGATGCCAGTTCCTCTTCCGCCGGATCGAGATCGAGCGCCTTGAACAGGCTGTCCGGCGTCATCGTCACATAGCTCAGGCTACGATATTCCGGTTGCATGTAACGCTGGGTATGCATGCTGTAATAGTCTTTTAACTGCTCCTCGGCGGGGGCAGTAATGGCAGGAGCATCTTTGGTGGTCATCAATACCAGTTCGGCTTCGCGGGTCTCCTCACGGATGGTAAAGAGCGCTTCGACCAGCTGGTCGCTGACCGGCATACCGGTAGAGATGGTGTTGATCAGGAAATTACTGATCAACTGGTCTGATAATTTGCCGAGATAGGCCTGTTCGTTCAGATTGTTTTGATACAGTACCGAGATGAATCTGTTTTTATCAAAGTTGCCGTCGGCGGTCTGAAACGCGGGATTTCGGGCAATCACGCCGATTAATGTTTGTTGCGAGGGTTGCAGCCCCAAATCTGCGGCTTCGCGTTCGATCAACTCATCATTGATCAGCTTGTTCAGCACCTCGGTACGAAAGCCGATATCGTTGAAAATATCGGCCGAGACATCGCCGAAATCCTCCTGAATGCGCGCGATCATGTTCTCCAGCGCGTTCAGCGTCAGCGGTTCGTCGTCGATGGAAGCGACCACATTTTCCGTGCCGCCGCCGCGGAAGATGTCGCCGATACCCCACACCCCGAAGCTGGCAATCAGCAGCAGCAGCAGCAGTTTCGAGAAAAAGCCGGTGGCTCCTTTACGCAATGTGCCTAGCATAATCTTTTACTACTCCTTCATTTATATCATCCCCGACGTTACGAGGTAGAAATGCGATAGCATTTCGTCACCGTAGTTAGATCAGGGATCTTTAAGCCATACGGCACAAAGATTCCGGATCGCGCCATTTGACAATGGCTTGTCCGGAATGACGATCTGATTGGGTCATCGTGATAGATATCCGAGCGGCGGTAAAAGTCAAAGATATCCTGCATAATGGGTGGATTCTTTTGTCAGGCTGTGCTACCCAAGCGGGCATGTCCGGGATCAGCCGATATATCATTGCCAACTGGAAGATGAACCATCGCCCGCTGCCGGCCTGGGCGCAGGCGGTGGCGATGGCCTGTGTGGATGAGGCGGTGCAGGTGGTGCTGTGCCCAGCCTTTACCCAGCTGGCGGCAGCGCAGATGGTGCTGACCGATACGCCGATTCAACTTGGCGCACAGGATTGTCACGACAAAGAAAGTGGCGCCTATACTGGTGATGTCTCGGCGGATATGCTCAAACGGGCGGGCTGTCAGTATGTGATCGTCGGTCATTCGGAGCGCAGGCAGTATCATCAGGAGACGGATGAGATAGTCGCCGCCAAGGCAAAAGCGGCGATGAAACACGGGTTGACGCCAATTATCTGTGTCGGAGAGAGTCTCGAGCAGCGTGATGTGGGAACACATAAAGAGGTAGTGGCTGGGCAGTTGGTAGGGATCAACAGCTTGTCACCCCAGGAGTATGTGGTGGCTTATGAGCCGGTCTGGGCAATCGGCACGGGCAAAGTACCGACGTCGGAGGATATCGGCGAGATGCATACACATATCAAGAATCTGCTTCACAGTGAGGTGGCGGTGGTGTATGGAGGCTCGGTTAAACCGGATAATGCCGGGGAGATTTTGGCACTGGCGGCGGTCGATGGCGTGCTGGTCGGCGGTGCGAGTCTGGAAGGTGAAGGTTTCGCCAAAATCGTCATGGCGGCATAATTCTTTCATTGTCATTCCGCGAATTTTGTCAGGAGATAAAATTATAGCGGAATCCAGTGGAAGCAGCATCGAGTCAGTAGACTCGATGCGTATTGTTTGGACGGCTTCGGACTACTGTCCTCAGCCTTTTCTGGATTCCGTGTGCTTCGGTCTGCTGACCTCAGCCACGGAATGACGAACTGGAAAAAAAAGGATAGAACATGGAACAGTTATTTCTGGTTATTCATGTGTTGATTGCGGTCGGGCTGATCGGTGTTGTGCTGCTTCAGCGCAGCGATACTGACGGATTCGGCCTTGGCAGCGGCAGTGGGGCGAATCTGATGTCCGGACGTCAGAGCGCAAATTTTATGACGCGTATGACGGCGATTCTGGCGACATTATTTATCCTCAACAGCCTGTGGCTGGGCATTCTGGCATCCCAGAAAAATGCCGTCTCACTGATGGATCAGATCGAAGCGGTGGAAACGGAATCGCAGGCGGCAGGCGATACCGTGCCGATTACGGTGCCGACGGATATGCCGGAAACGGTAGAAGGCGCTCCAGCAGTTCCGGATATACAACCGGATGTGCAGGAGAAAGCACCGGTCACCACGGCTCCGCCGGTGGTGCCAACAGCGGAATAACATCTGAATAAACTTTTAAAAATCTTTTTTTAATGTGCGATAATGCTTGCATGGTCAGGCGTTGTGTGATGTATCTACACTCCCATGGCGCGATTTATTTTCATTACCGGCGGCGTGGTTTCCTCATTAGGCAAAGGGCTGGCATCCGCATCACTGGGGGCATTGCTGCAGGCACGCGGCTTCAATATCCGTATCCGCAAGCTCGATCCCTATCTTAATGTCGATCCGGGCACGATGAACCCGACTCAGCATGGCGAGGTATTTGTTACCGATGACGGTGCCGAAACCGACCTTGATCTTGGCCATTATGAACGCTTTACCGATGTCGATGCGCGCACCTCGGATAATGTGACGACCGGGCAGATTTATTCGAAACTACTCTCCAAGGAACGGCGCGGTGATTATCTTGGCGGGACGGTGCAGGTGATTCCGCATGTCACCGATCTGATCAAGGAGTTTGTGCTGGCCGATACCGCAAAGGAAGATTTTGTGCTGTGTGAGATTGGCGGTACGGTCGGCGATATCGAAGGCCAGCCTTTTTTCGAGTCTATCCGTCAATTGCGCAACGAACTCGGGCCGGAGCGTACGCTGTTTATTCATGTGACGCTGGTGCCCTATATCGCGGCGGCGAAGGAACTCAAGACCAAGCCGACGCAGCATTCGGTGAAGGAACTGCGCACGATCGGTATTCAGCCGGATATGCTGTTATGCCGCGCGGATCGCCTGATTCCCAAGGCCGAACGTGATAAAATCGCACTGTTCTGTAACATCAAGCCGACATGTGTGATTCAGGCGCTCGATGCCGATTCGATTTATAAAGTGCCGCAGATGCTGCATGACGAAGGGCTGGATACACAGGTGCTGCGGCATTTTGCTGTGCGTTCGAAAAAGAAGCTGGATCTGGGTAAATGGAATACCATTGTCCGCCGGATTGAAGAGCCGAAAGGTGAGGTGACAGTGGCGATCGTCGGGAAATACACCACCATCGGCGATACCTATAAGTCGATCAACGAAGCGCTGGACCATGCGGGGATTGCCAATCAGGTGAAGGTGAATGTCAAATGGATCAATGCGCGTGCCTTTGAAAAGGACGATATCGATAAGAAGCTGAAAGGCGTCGATGCGATTCTGGTACCGGGCGGATTCGGCGAACATGGCGTACGCGGTAAAATCAAGGCGGTGACCTATGCGCGCGAGCATAAGACTCCCTATCTTGGTATTTGTTTCGGCATGCAGATCGCCTGTATCGAGCTGGCGCGTAATCTGCTTGGCATTACCGATGCCTATTCCACCGAGTTCGGCCCGCTGGAGCCGAGTGACGAGCGCGGCCCGTTGATCGGTCTGATGACCGAATGGATGCGCGGTAATGTCGTGGAAATACGCGGCAAGGACAGCGATCTGGGCGGGACGATGCGGCTGGGTGCCTATGAGTGCGATCTGAAGAACGGCACGCTGGCGCATAAGGTTTACGGGAAGAAACGCATTTCCGAACGCCACCGCCACCGCTATGAAGTCAACAATGCCTATATCGACGAGTTTGAGAAAAAAGGCGTGGTCTTCTCCGGCATGTCGCCCGGCGGCATATTACCGGAAATCATCGAGCTGAAAAAACATCCGTTCTTTGTCGGTGTACAGTTTCATCCCGAATTCAAATCACGGCCCTATGCCGCGCATCCGCTGTTCGCGGCCTATGTGAAAGCGGCAAAAGACAGAAAGAAAAAATCGTGATGAATAAAACCGTACAGTTAAAAGACTATACCATCGCCAACGATAAGCCTTTTGTGCTGATTGCCGGACCGTGCCAGATGGAATCGCGCGAGCATGCGTTTGACATGTGCGGCGCGCTGGTGGAGATCACACAAAAGCTCGCTATCCCGTTTATCTATAAAACCTCTTTTGATAAGGCCAACCGCACGAGCCTGAGCGGCAGGCGCGGGTTGGGGCTGGATAAGGCGCTGCCGGTCTTTGCCGATCTGAAAAAAGAGTTCGGTGTGCCGATGCTCACCGATATTCACGAGCGCGAACAATGCAAAGAGGTGGCGGAAGTGGTGGATGTGTTGCAGATTCCGGCCTTTCTCTGCCGTCAGACCGATCTGCTGGTCGCCGCGGCGAAAACGGGTGCCGTCATCAATGTCAAAAAAGGCCAGTTTCTCGCGCCGTGGGATATGACCAATGTCGCCGATAAAATCGCCGGGTCGGGCAATGACAGGATTCTGCTCACCGAACGTGGTGCCTCCTTCGGTTATAACACGCTGGTGGTCGATATGCGCTCGCTGGTGATGATGGCGGAGCAGACCGGTTATCCGGTGATTATCGATGCGACCCATGCCGTGCAGCAGCCGGGCGGGCAGGGCACTTCCTCAGGCGGAAACCGCGAACATGCGCCGGTCATTGCGCGCGCGGCGGTGGCGGTCGGTGTCGCCGGTGTGTTCATGGAAACCCATCAGGATCCGGATAATGCTCCCTCCGACGGGCCGAATATGATCCGACTGGAGGATATGGCCGGCATTTTGGAACAGCTGAAACAGCTGGACGCGGTAGTGAAAGCCTAGGTCAGGCTTTGGGTGGATTCTTTTGCCAGGCCAGGAACGAACAGTGGTGCTGAGCCATCAGGCGCCCGGTCTGAAACCGGCAGCCTTAACTCCGAATCTAAAGAGGCTTTTTTTCGTTCAAGGCCTGCGACTAATTCCTCTTTAAATTTTTTCTTAAACGCTTCTTTAAAACCATCGATATTGGGAGTGTATACCATGAACCCTTTTGGATTTTCTGTCAGTATGTCATTTTCTATTATGTTTTCTCGCACGTTTCCCATAGCCAGTACGTTGATTTGAACGGGTGCGCGATAATCTGCCTCTGCTGCATCACTGGCGGCAGTGGTTAATTGCAAATCGTCTGCTTCGCCATCCGTAATCAAATTAATCACTCTTTTGGCATAGCGATGACACTGAGCAGGCAATTGCTTTAATTTTGCTGTAGAGGCACTAATAGCAGCTGCCGTTGGTGTGCTTCCACTACCATAACTATTCGACCATGTTTTCAGTTTTTCAGCAAAGGCAATGGCATCGTTTCTATTTCTAATCACTTGCATATCTATCATGGTAACGACTTGAGGCTTTGCCCCAGAGTGGGATTGGTTAAAGTACATAGCGTTTAATGCTACGCCTCCCCGATTTCGTTCTATGAGTCCGATAATTTCATCATCTTTCAATACATCTGAAATGGCATTGATTTGAGTTTTCCAATGTCCTCTTAAGCTAAAGCTTTTGTCCATAAGAATGGAAATTGCTTTCTCACATAGCGCCATGCTGTGATATACTCCTTTAAATCTTTTTTATTTAGCTTAGTCTACTTGAATTATATGAAGAAATGGTGTGATTCAGGTGACGGTTTGATGACAATTTCGAATTTTGAAGATTTTTCACCTGATTTCGTGGTTTTTGGTCATTCTGAACTTGTTTCAAAATCTATTCATTATTAAAAGATGCTGAAATAAATTCAGCATGACAGAGGAATGATTATGACATCAATCGAACAGGTCAGAGCTCGGGAAATTCTCGATAGCCGCGGCAATCCGACAGTGGAAGTCGATATATTGCTCGAAGACGGAGCGTTTGGCCGGGCGGCGGTGCCGTCAGGTGCGTCGACGGGTGCGCTCGAAGCGCTTGAGTTACGCGACGGCGATGAGTTGCGTTACGGCGGAAAAGGTGTGCTAAAGGCAGTGGAGCATGTCAATGGCGAGATAGCGGATGTATTGGCCGGATTTGATGCACGTGATCAACTGCATATCGATAAAACCCTGATTGAACTGGATGGGACGGAGAATAAAGGCCGCCTCGGCGCCAATGCTATTTTAGGTGTATCGCTGGCGGTAGCGAAGGCGGCGGCGGAGAGTGCCGGCCTGCCGTTGTACCGCTATCTGGGCGGCTCGGCCGCGCATGTGATGCCGGTGCCGATGATGAATATTCTTAATGGCGGGGCGCATGCCGATAACCCGATCGATATTCAGGAATTTATGATCATGCCGATTTCGGCATCGTCTGCCTCGGAAGCGATTTGCATGGGTGCGGAAGTATTTCATGCGCTGAAAAAACAGCTGAACGCCGATGGTCTGAGTACGGCAGTCGGCGATGAGGGCGGTTTTGCACCGGATATTGGTTCGACCAAAGAGGCGCTTGATTATATCATGAGGGCCATTGAAGCCACGGGCTACCGGCCCGGCGAGGATATGGTGCTGGCGCTCGATGCGGCGGCAAGTGAATTTCATGAGGATAATAAATATGTGCTTAAAGGTGAGAACAGGACACTCGACGACGAAGGGATGATTCAATATTACGAAGAACTGGTGGCGAATTATCCGATCTTTTCGATCGAGGACGCCATGGCCGAAGATGATCATGCCGGCTGGAAGGTGCTGACAAATCTGCTGGGTGACCGTATTCAGCTGGTCGGCGATGATTTGTTTGTCACTAATCCGAAGATTCTTGCCAAGGGGATCGAGGATGGGCTGGCCAATGCGATTCTGATCAAGGTCAACCAGATCGGCACCCTGAGTGAAACATTGCGTGCGGTTGAGATGGCGCATATGGCGGGCTATAAGGCTGTCCTGTCACACCGCTCAGGCGAGACGGAAGATACGACGATCGCCCACATCTCGGTGGCAACTAATTGTGGTCAGATTAAAACAGGCTCGCTGTGCCGCTCGGACAGAACCGCCAAATACAACGAATTGCTTCGTATAGAGGAAGATTTAAGCGACAATGCCATTTATGCTGCGCATGGTATCTTGCAGCACAAGCATTAATCGGGTATAACAATCCCATCGGCAGGCGGTTAATTCCTTTAAACAGGTGGATATGCCGCGTAAACAAAAACAGACATCCCTTCCGTCTCTCCTGCAGCCATTGCTGTTTGCCTTGGCGTTCGTCTATTTTACCTTTCATGCCCTGCATGGCGAACGGGGGATTTACGCCTGGATCAAGGAATTGCACTCGCGCGATGTGTTGCAGCAGCAGCTTATTCAGACACGTACCGAACGGGAACAGTTGGAAAAAAAAGTTGCGCATCTGCGCGATGAGTCGCTGGATCTCGATCTGCTCGATGAACAAATGCGCCGTATGTTCGGGGAGATCAGGCCAGACGAGAAGGTGGTGATTCTGCCGGTGGAGTAGTGTTGCTTGCCCGGCAGGTGCATGTTGCGACGCAACATAGGTTTTCTGCGGGTTACAGCGTTTTTTCCCTTGTATTGTAAGCAGAAGTTTGTAAAAACTCTTCGCAGCAAATATTTGTGTGGGAGCGGGTATGGCAAAGGCGTCAGCAAAAAAGGCATCGGCGAAAACGAAAGACAAGGTGGTGGAGATGAAAAAGACAAAGGCGCCGTCTTTGTCGAAGGATCAGTTGATGCGGATGTATCGCGAGATGCTGACGATCCGGCGTTTCGAGGAAAAGGCCGGACAGCTTTACGGCATGGGGCTGATCGGCGGATTCTGCCATTTATATATCGGCCAGGAAGCGGTGGTCACGGGGATGAAACATGCCTCGAAAGAAGGCGATAGCGTGATTACCACCTATCGTGATCACGGCCATATGATCTCCTGCGATATTGATCCGAGAATTATCATGGCCGAACTGACGGGCCGTCGTGATGGCATTTCCAAAGGCAAGGGCGGGTCGATGCATATGTTCTCCACCGAACGCTATTTTTATGGCGGACACGGGATCGTCGGCGCCTCGGTGCCGCTGGGGGCCGGGCTGGCTTTTGCGCATAAATACCGCAATGACGGCCATATCAACCTGTGCTATTTCGGCGATGGTGCGGCGAATCAGGGCCAGGTCTATGAGACCTATAACATGGCGGCATTGTGGAAACTGCCGATTATTTTCATCATCGAGAATAACGAGTATGCGATGGGTACCAGCGTGAAGCGTTCGCATTCTTCGACTGAGCTTTACCGTCATGGTGAGCCGTTCGGTATTCCGGGCAAACAGGTAGATGGCATGGATGTTAGTGCTGTCTATCAGGCGGGCGTCGAAGCCTGCGATTATGTGCGCTCCGGCAACGGCCCGTTTTTACTGGAAGTCAAAACCTACCGCTATCGTGGCCATTCGATGTCGGACCCGGCGAAGTACCGTACCAAGGAAGAGGTCGATTCCTATAAGTCCGGCAATGACTGTATCAATAACTTAAGCAAACTGTTGCAGGACAAACATAAGGTCAAGGAAGACAAGCTCAAGGAGATCGACAAGGCAGTCAAGGCGATCGTGGGTGAGGCGGCGGAATTCGCCAAGGAATCACCGGAGCCGGATGCGGGTGAGCTGTGGACGGATGTGATTGTGGAATAGTAAAGGAGAATTATACAATGACAGATTCGGGTAAAGATAGAGGGCTGGATCAATTAGGTGATAGTGATAGAATAGGTGGAGCAACAGTGGTTGGTGGTAAGAAGGTAACATTGCATAGCGGAGTCCATATGGGGGTACTGGACGACTCTAGACGGATTAAAAAATTCTATGAAGACCTCGGCTTGAATCCTGAGGAATATAAGTTAATGGATGAAGATGCTTCTAATCATATGAAAGGAAGCCTTTCTAAGCAATTCGAAGAATGGAAAAATAGTAAAGGGAGACCTTGTAAAGAAGGAAGGATTAATTTTGCATCGGTTCAAGACGCAGTAACGCAAGCCTATAATAGTATTAAGGAGGCATATCCAAAGCTAGATGAACAAAAAGCCGAGCAATTGGCACAGGGATTGGTTTTACGAGCGATGACCCGAGAATTAGAGCACGCTGCTAAGTATATTGAGGGTGGTGAAAAGGGTAACGCGCCCACTTATTGTTAGGGATAATAAAGCATGACAGACACAACTGTACGAGTCGCACTGCGCGATGCCATGGCCGAAGAGATGCGCCGTGATCCGGAAGTCTTCGTGATGGGCGAAGAGGTGGCCGAATATCAGGGTGCCTATAAGGTGACGGAAGGGTTACTCGATGAATTCGGTGCAGACCGCGTTATCGATACGCCGATTACCGAGCATGGTTTTGCCGGTCTGGGCGTTGGTGCGGCGATGGCGGGGTTGAAACCCGTTGTCGAATTCATGACGTGGAATTTTGCCATGCAGGCGATGGATCAGATCATCAATTCGGCAGCGAAGACCAACTATATGTCGGGCGGGCAGATTCGCTGTCCGATGGTGTTCCGTGGGCCCAACGGTGCAGCAGCACGGGTAGCGGCGCAGCATTCGCAATGCTATGCCAGCTGGTATGCGCATATACCGGGGCTGAAGGTCATCGCGCCCTATGATGCGGCGGATTGCAAGGGATTGCTCAAATCGGCGATTCGTGATCCGAACCCGATTATTTTTCTGGAAAATGAAATCACCTATGGCTGGAGCTTCGATGTGCCGGAAGGAGAGCATCTGGTGCCGATCGGCAAGGCGGCGGTGAAACGTGCCGGCACGGATGTGACGATTGTTGCCTATTCAATTTGCGTGAAATATGCGTTGGAAGCAGCCGAACAGCTTGAAAAACAGGGGATCAGCGCCGAGGTGATCGATCTGCGCACGATTCGCCCGCTTGATAAGCAGACGATTATCGATTCGGTGCGTAAAACCCATCGCCTGGTATCGGTGGAGGAAAGCTGGCCGGTGGCAGGAATCGGTTCCGAAATGGCAGCAATTGCCATGGAAGAGTTGTTCGACGAACTCGATGCGCCGGTGACCCGCGTGTGTGCGAAGGATGTGCCGTTGCCTTATGCGGCGAATCTGGAGAAGCTGGCATTGCCATCGACGGAGGATGTCGTCGCGGCCTGTCAGGATGTGTGTTATCCGATAGCGGCTTAGTCTAATCAAGGGAGATGAGTGTGATAAAATACATGATGATGATCGGCGCGATGCTGGAGTTGACGGCGGTTCCCGATATGGCGCTGGCGAGATCGATGGTGGCACCTACAGGACACGCATGTATGAACGAGACGGCCAGCATTTCCGTTACATTGAACATGTCGGGTGAAACGGCGGAAGAGTTGATGAACAAACTAAAAGCACATGAAGAGAAGATCAAGGGATATGCAAAAGAGCAGGGAATTGAGTCGCTGAATCTGCAGTCGCAGAATTATAATCTGCGTAGCAATAGTAATAATAATTACGGTGGCAGGTTTCAGCTAAGTGGTAACAGTAATTACCAGATTCCATCGGTCGAGAAGGGCATGCAGTTTTTCAAAAAGCTGAGTGAACACAACATACAGGCCAATCTGAACGTGAATAAAAACCGGAATTATTCGTCATCATGCGCCAACTAAGCTGTATTTTTGCTATTGTTTGTATAATGGTTGCTGCGGCCAGTGTGCAGGCGGCCGAGACGGTGCGTATGATTACCGTGCAGGGCAAGGCGGAAAAAGACGTCATGCCCGATCAGGCGCAGGTGCAACTGACCGTCCAGGCCGAAGATCGTGAGTTGCAGAAGGCCAAGATGGCACATGATAAACAGTTGAAGCTGTTATTCCAGATTGCCGGTGAAATGAAAATCGAACAAAAGGATCTGAAAACCCAACATGCGCAAGTCAGCCCGCAATATCGCTATGATAACGGTGAGCAGTATCTGAAAGGTTATATGGTCAGCACCTCGATTCAGATGACGGTGCGCAACATTGATGCAGTGGGAGAATTGCTGGAAAGGCTGACCGGCGCAAAATTTGATCGCATCGGCAATGTACAGTATGTCGTCGATGATGATGAGGGGTATCGTGACGAGGTATTGCTGGAGGCGCTTAAACATGCCAAAGCCAAGGCAGCAAAAATGGCGTCTGCACTGGATCAGGAGATTGGTAAACCCTTGCAGATTTCCGAAGGCTATGCACAGCACAAACCGCAGCCTGTGATGATGGAACGCGCCGTGGCGGCGTTTGCCATGGATAGCGGTATGGGAGGAGGCATCGCGCCGCCTACGGGGATGACGCGTATTACAGGCACTGTCACCGCAAGTTTCGCATTGGAGGATTAGAAGCATATGCCGATTGAAATTTTGATGCCGGCGCTGTCGCCGACCATGACCGAAGGAAACCTCGCCAAATGGTGTAAGAAGGAGGGCGATGCCATCTCCTCCGGTGATGTGATTGCCGAGATCGAAACCGACAAGGCGACGATGGAAGTCGAAGCGGTCGATGAAGGGGTGTTGGGTAAAATTATTGTTGCGGAAGGCACGGAGGCGGTTGCGGTCAATGACGTGATCGCGCTGATTCTCGAAGAAGGCGAAGACAAGAAAGCGCTGGATAAATGGCAGCCGCCCGCTCAGCCGAAGGCTGAGCAGAGTTCAGAGTCCGGAGTTCGGAGTTCAGAAGAACAAGAGGATAAGCCGGCAGAAACAGCAGCGCCTGTGGTGTCTGCTGCACCTGCCGTGCAAGTAACAAAAGCGCCGGATGTTCCGGTTAAAAAACCGAACTCCGGACTCCGAACTCCGGACTCTGAAACAAAAGCCTCTCCGCTTGCGAAACGCATTGCCGGAGAACAGTCGATTGATTTGTCGCGCGTAACGGGTACCGGCCCGCATGGCCGCATCATCAAGGCCGATGTCGAAGAAGCGTTGCTGCGCGGAGCGGCCGGTGGCGGTGCGGTGAAGCGTCATCCTATCGAGATGGTCAAGGTGCCCAATTCGATGATGCGCAAGACGGTGGCCAAACGCCTGACCGAATCGAAACAACAGACGCCGCATTTTTATCTGACGGTGGAATGCGAGATTGATCAACTGATCGAAGTGCGCAAACAGCTCAATGGTGCGGCACCGATCGATGCTGAGGGTAAGCCTGCTTATAAGGTTTCGGTCAACGACATGATCATCAAGGCGGTGGCCTGCGCTCTGCGCGACAAGCCGGAATGTAATGCCAGCTGGTATGACGATGCGATTGTATTGTATAACAATGTCGATGTCTCAGTCGCAGTGGCGATTGAGGGTGGGTTGATTACGCCGATCATCCGCAATGCCGATCAGAAATCTCTGCCGCAGATTTCCAAGGAGATGAAATCGCTCGCCGGACGGGCGCGCAAAGGGGAACTGAAGCCGGAGGAATATCAGGGCGGCGGTTTTTCAATTTCCAATCTCGGCATGTATGGCGTGCAGGAATTTGCTGCGATCGTTAACCCGCCGCAGGCCTGTATCCTCGCGGTCGGTGCGGGTGAGGAAAAAGTCGTACGCCGCGGCAGTGAATTTGCGGTGATCAATGTGATGAAAACCACTCTGTCGACTGATCATCGCGCCGTTGATGGTGCGCTGGGTGCAGAGTTTCTGCAATATTTCAAACGCTATATCGAATCACCGGTATTGATGTTTGTGTGACATTACTTTAGAGAGAGGATATGGAATCATGCCACGCTTTACATTAGAATTTACAGATGGTTCTACTGTTAATAGGTATGATGTGAGAAGCGCTTTGGAAATAAATCATGGAGCTAAGATTATACCAACCAACCCACATCATGACTCAATTACGATTGAGGTTGATGAGGAGGGATATGAAGGAATATTACAGGATCCAACACTGGATATTGATAGAAGAAAATCAGGTCCGCTAGAGAAGTGGAACGGCAGAGGGCGTGGTTGAAGAGTATGTTTGTGCTGAGATGGATGTAATACGATAGGATAGGAAAAAGATGGCTGAAAAACATGATATAGTGATTATCGGTGGCGGACCGGGCGGGTATGTCGCGGCGATTCGCGCGGCGCAGCTGGGTATGAATACGGCGCTGGTGGAGCGTGAACATCTCGGTGGTATCTGCCTGAACTGGGGGTGCATTCCGACCAAGGCGCTGCTGCGCAATTCCGAAATTTTTCATGTGATGAACGATCTGGACGCCTATGGGTTTTCAGCGAAGGAAATTAAATTCGATCTGAAAAAAGTGGTGAAACGCTCACGTGATGTCTCGGCGCAGCTGACTAGTGGCATCAAGCATCTGATGAAAAAAAACAAGGTCACGGTCTATGAAGGACAGGGCTCGCTCGCCGGCAAAGGCAGGGTAACTGTCGTGGAGTGGGAAGCGAAGCCGGGCTCGCATGCGGATAAGTCCGGTGCTGCAAATAAAAAGGCGGGCAAAAAAATTACCGAGATCGAAGCGAAACATATCATTCTGGCGACAGGTGCGCGGGCGCGGGCACTGCCGGGGCTGGAGCCGGACGGCAAGCTGATCTGGAGCTATCGTGAAGCGATGGTGCCGACGAGTTTTCCGAAGAAACTGCTGGTGATCGGCTCAGGTGCGATCGGCTCGGAGTTTGCGAGTTTCTATCAGAATATGGGTGCGAAGGTCACGCTGGTCGAGGTGATGGATCGGATTCTGCCGGTCGAGGATGAAGAGATTTCGCCGTTTGTGCAGAAACAATTTGAAGCGCAGGGGATGGTGGTAAAAACCAGCACGACGGTAACCAGACTCGATAAAGGCAAGAACAATGTCAAAGCGACATTGAAAGACAAGGACGGCAAGGAGAAAACCGAGACGTTTGATCGGGTGATTCTGGCCGTCGGTATTGTCGGCAATGTCGAAGGCATCGGTCTGGAGAACACCAAAGTCAAGGTCGAGAAAACGCATATCCTCACCAATGAATGGTGTGAGACGCATGAGAAGAGTGTCTATGCGATCGGCGATCTGACCGGCCCACCCTGGCTGGCGCATAAGGCAAGCCATGAAGGGGTGCTATGTGTCGAGAAAATTGCCGGACTGCCGAACCTGCATCCGCTGAAAACCACACGCGTGCCGGGCTGTACCTATTGCCGTCCACAGGTGGCGAGTGTCGGGCTGACGGAAAAGGCGGCGAAGGAGAAAGGCCATACCGTCAAAGTTGGCCGTTTCCCGTTTATGGGCAACGGCAAGGCGATTGCGCTGGGCGAGCCGGAAGGCATGGTCAAGACCGTGTTCGATGCCGAGACGGGCGAGCTGCTCGGTGCACATATGGTCGGCGCCGAAGTCACCGAGATGATTCAGGGCTATGCCATCGCCATGCAGATGGAAGGCACCGAAGAAGATCTGATGCATACCATCTTCCCGCATCCGACTTTGTCGGAAATGATGCATGAATCGGTGCTCGATGCGTATGGTAAGGTGATTCACATGTAAATGAGGCTTAGTGAGCGGAAGCGAACTTTAGCCGCAATTTATCCCCGCGCAGGCGGGGATCTCATGCCACAGGCAGGGAGATTCCGGATCGCGCCCACCTACGCTAACGCTACAGCGCGGCTTGTCCGGAATGACGGGTAAAAGGGCCGTTATCCCCTTGCCTGGTAGGGACCTCGTGTGAGGACATACAAAATATGTTATAATGATGTATGTACCAGCGCCCGATCTTCTTCAAATCCGTCTATTCCGAGGAGGAAGTCGATGAGGTGTTTGACGAGTTACTGCTGTCTGATCTCGATGAGCAGGATAAGATCGAAGTCGGCTGCCTGATCCAGTATTTTGCCATTCTCAAATATTATGGACTGTTTTCCTTTCCTGTTGATTTTATCAAGAACCGTCAGGGCGAAGGACCGGACTTTACCCTCTGTAACGATGAAGGCGTGCATGGTTGTGAGATGACCAAGGTGACGACGGCGGACTATCAGGTCTGGCTGAAAAGGCAACTCAACTACCGCCGTATCAACAGCCTGACGGATTATCAGGATTACCGGCCGGAACAGCGGGTGAGTGACTTGGCGATGCTTCGTGTGCAGAAGAAAAACTATAAGCTGCCAAGCTATTACGCCGCCGTGCCTGAGATGGAGTTCTGCGATCTGGTATTGGAGGAAAACGGCGATTGCTGCATGCATACGGATATTTTGATGGAACTGATGCAGCATAAGATCGCTAAACTGCGCTTTCAGAAATATCGTATCATTTCGATGATCTCGGGTTCGGTTCTCTATTACGCGATCAACACGTCGGACGCGCAGATTCTGAAAGCACCGGAGTTCATTCCTGAACCAATGTAGGATGGGCCAGTTCTGTATATTGTGGCCTGACGCTATGCATCTTCTAATAGAGAAACTCAAGATTTTTTGTGGACAAGTGCGCGAAATGGGCCGATTTCTGTCATTTTTATGACGAATTCTATTTACAAATGTGTTTTTTGGTGCTTAGGTCTTCCCTACGAAATCGCTTATAAGTCTCGGCTAGAGCGGGTTTCGTGCTTGTTTTAATCCAACTTGTTTCGAAGGGAGATCACCATGAACAAGAACGAGCTCATCAACGAAGTTGCTAAAAAAGCAGATCTTACCAAAGCAAAAGCCAGCGATGCTGTGGATGCTATGATCGAAGCGATCGAAAAGTCGCTTAAAAAAGGTCAGGATGTTCGCCTGGTTGGTTTCGGCACTTTTACTGTTGTAAAACGTAAAGCGACTGAAGGCCGCAATCCGCGCACCGGTGCAGTGATCAAGATTGCTGCGTCCAAGCAGCCCAAATTCAAGCCTGGTAAGGCTCTGAAAGAAGTAGTGAACGGTAAAAAAGCCGCTTAATTCCTACTGATTTCTGATATTTAAACGGCGCAGAATGTGCTTGCACACTGCGCCGTTTCTATTTATACAGCATAGCCTGTTTTGTGAGGGCGATTAGCTCAGTTGGTAGAGCATCTCGTTTACACCGAGAGGGTCGGCAGTTCGAGCCTGTCATCGCCCACCATCCACTTTCGCTAATTTTTGGTAAAACCAAAAATTTAGCTACAGCGCGATGTAGCGTGCGAAACGGATGCCGCGCCGTAATCCGAAGGATGAAGGCGGGCAGGTGGCAGTTTTTATTTGCATTACTGGTAACAGGTAACTAAAAACTGGTAACTGATTTTTGCGCGGGTGTAGCTCAGTTGGTTAGAGCGCCGCCCTGTCACGGCGGAGGCCGCGAGTTCGAGTCTCGTCACTCGCGCCACTTGCGGCGGTTCCCTTTGGGTGCCGCCGTAAGTGTTTTTACGAGGTGAAAAAAGCATGATTTTACCGGATATATTAGAACCTGACCTGAAGCTTGTGTTTTGCGGCACGGCAGCTGGCAGAAAATCGGCTGAAGAGCAGGCCTATTACGCACATCCGCTTAATCGATTTTATGGCATGTTGCATGAGACAGGACTGACAGACAGAAAACTGGATCCGCAGGAATTCCGGAGTTTGCTCACTTATGGTATCGGGCTGACCGATTTGAATAAGATGGAAAGTGGTAATGACGACCAGCTAAGCAAGGACGGATTTGATGTTGCGGCCTTCCGGCATAAAATAGAGATGTGTCAGCCTGAGATTGTTGCTTTTACCAGCAAAACAGCAGGTGCTGCGTTTTTAGGGATAAAAAACACGGCAAACATTCATTATGGCAGGCAGGGGGTGAATATTGATGATACCGAAGTATGGGTATTGCCTTCGACTTCCGGCAGAACGATTGGGCAATGGAAGCAACAAAGGCTTGATGCTTATTGGCATGATCTGGCGGAAGACATAAAGAACCGGCCTGAATAACCATAGTTTATAACAGAAAAAGCCGCTTTTTTCTTGTCCACACAGGTTGAATTTCCTTTCCCTTGTGTGCTGACTAGGCTATAACACTCACAAAAACAAGGGAGAGACATGGAAAGCGTCGTTTCATCGTATTTTCCAATTATCGTATTCTTGGGGATTGCGGCTGTGCTGGCAACCATTATGATTGTGTTGCCGTTGCTGGTTGCGAAACTCAATCCGGATACGGAAAAACTCTCTGCCTATGAATGCGGGTTTGAACCGTTTGGCGATGCACGTGGACAGTTTGACGTGCGTTTTTATCTCGTTGCCATTCTGTTCATCATTTTTGATCTGGAAGTCGCGTTTCTGTTTCCCTGGGCGGTGTCTTTGTCGAATATCGGCCTGTTCGGCTTTTGGTCGATGATGGTGTTTCTGGGTATTCTCACCATCGGCTTTATTTATGAATGGAAAAAGGGAGCGCTCGATTGGGAGTAGGCGATGAGTCAAATCATTACACATAATCATCCAAATGCCCTGCCTCCCGGAGAGGCGCAGGATGCTATTCTGCGTGAAGTGACGACGGAGTTTAACGACAAGGGCTTCGTGGTGGCGAATATTGACAAGCTGGTCAACTGGGCGCGCACCGGGTCGTTATGGCCGATGTCGTTCGGTCTGGCCTGTTGTGCGGTAGAGATGATGCAGGCGGCCGCCTCGCGTTATGATATGGACCGGTTCGGCGTGCTGTTCCGCCCGTCGCCGCGCCAGTCGGATGTGATGATTGTCGCCGGGACGCTCTGTAACAAAATGGCGCCGGCTCTGCGCAAGGTCTATGACCAGATGCCCGAGCCGCGCTATGTCATCTCGATGGGAAGTTGCGCCAATGGCGGTGGCTATTATCATTATTCCTACTCGGTGGTACGTGGTTGTGATCGGATTGTGCCGGTCGATGTCTATGTGCCGGGTTGCCCGCCGACGGCTGAAGCGTTGATGTATGGTATTTTACAGTTGCAGAAAAAAATTCACCGCACGGGGACGATTGCTAGGTAGCCTATGAAAGAATCACTCGAAGAGCTTGGCGATTATCTGAAGCAGAAACTGGCGACACAGCTGGAAGCATTTGACGTAAGGCATGGTGAGCTATGCGTGCTTGTGCAGCGCGATGCGTTGTTGAAGGTCATGGCCGTGTTGCATGACGATGTGAACTGTATGTTCCGCATGCTGGTCGATATTTCCGGGGTGGACTATCCGGCGCGACCGGAGCGGTTTGAAGTGGTCTATCAACTGCTGAGTACGCGCCATAACCAGCGTATCCGTATCAAGGTAACCACCGACGAAGAGACGGCGGTGCCGTCGATTACTTCTATCTATCCGGCAGCGGGCTGGTACGAACGTGAAGCATGGGATATGTATGGTATTTATTTTTCGGGCAATCCGGATTTACGCCGCATTCTGACCGATTATGGTTTTGACGGCCATCCGCAGCGAAAGGACTTCCCGCTGACCGGTTATGTCGAAATGCGTTATGACGAAGAGCAGAAGCGCGTGGTCTATGAGCCGGTGAAATTGCCGCAGGCCTTCCGTAACTTCGATTACCTGAGCCCGTGGGAAGGGCCGGAAGGTTACGTGTTGCCGGGCGATGAAAAAGCTGATGGAGAAGCGGCATGAGCGAACAGGTCGATATCAAAAACCTTACGCTCAATTTCGGGCCGCAGCATCCGGCAGCGCATGGTGTATTGCGTTTGGTACTCGAGATGGATGGCGAAGTGGTCGAACGCGCTGATCCGCATGTCGGGCTGCTGCATCGCGGGACGGAAAAGCTGATTGAACATAAGACCTACCTGCAGGCGCTGCCCTATTTTGACCGGCTCGATTATGTCTCACCGATGTCGCAGGAGCATTGCTATTCGCTGGCGGTGGAAAAACTGCTCGGCTGTGAAATTCCGTTGCGCGCGAAATATCTGCGGGTGATATTTTGTGAGTTGACGCGTATCTTAAATCATATTCTTAACATTACGACACAAGCTCTTGATATTGGGGCAACAACTCCACTTCTGTGGATGTTTGAGGAGCGTGAAAAAGTCCTCGAATTTTACGAGCGCGCATCGGGCGCGCGGTTCCATTCGGCCTATGTGCGCCCGGGCGGGGTGCATCAGGATATTCCGGCCGGGATGGAAGAAGAGATGGCCGAATTTTGCGATGGGTTTGCACCGATTATCGATGATGTCGAGGGACTGCTCACTAACAACCGTATTTGGAAGCAGCGCACCGTCGATGTCGGGGTGGTTTCACCCGAAGACGCCCAGGCTTGGGGCTTTACCGGTGTGATGCTGCGCGGGTCTGGCGTGGCGTGGGATCTGCGTCGGGCTGAGCCTTATGAAATCTATGACCAGCTTGAGTTCGAGATTCCGGTCGGTAAAAACGGTGATTGTTATGACCGTTATCTGTGCCGTATCGAAGAAATGCGTCAGTCACTGCGGATGATTAAACAATGTGTGAAGCAATTGCCGTCCGGCCCTGTGGTGACGGATGATCCGAAAATCGCGCCGCCGAAACGCGAACTGATGAAACAGTCAATGGAAGCACTGATCCATCATTTCAAGCTCTATACCGAAGGCTATCACGTGCCGGAGGGTGAGACCTACACCGCGGTAGAAGCGCCGAAGGGTGAGTTCGGCGTCTATCTGGTGGCGGACGGTACCAACAAGCCTTACCGTCTGAAAATCCGCGCACCGGGATACGCACATCTGCAGGGGTTGGATTTCATGAGTAAAGGCCACATGCTGGCGGATGTGTCGGCGATTATCGGTACGCTCGATATCGTATTCGGGGAGATTGATCGCTAATGAATTTGCTGGAGGAATTGCGGGAAAGAAGGGTGAAGAAGACAATGCTCGATGAAATAGTCGAAGCGTTAAATAAAGGCCATCCGAAGATTGGAGGCGTGCTGGAAGAAACAATCGAGAGCTTTGAAGGAGAAGAGATCATTGTCGATGCCGTATTTACCGAGTTTTGCCGCAACTGGCGGAAGCATACAGACAGCAAGACTATTGATACTCACGAGGTGTTGGAGCCGTTGAGAAATACGTTTGCAAAGCATCTGGAGATCGAAAATAAAGAGGGATTAATGGGTGTGCTTAACGTAGCGCGGGCCAATACAGCGCCATTTACCCCGATAGGAAGAGGATAATATGGCAGAAAAACGTGACATTGCACCACAGCATCTGCAGCCGGACAGCTTTGCCTTTACCAAAGCGAATCTGAAGGAAGCGGAAAAGATTATTTTTAAATATCCCGGAGGCAAGCAGCAATCGGCGGTGATGCCGCTATTGTCACTGGCACAGCAGCAGCATGACAACTGGGTGCCGGTCGCGGCGATGGAGACCATTGCCGGGATGCTGAACATGCCGATGATCCGCGTGATGGAGGTCGCGACCTTTTATACCATGTATAACCTTGCGCCGATGGGGACTTATCATATTCAATGCTGCACCACGACGCCGTGCTGGCTGCGCGGGTCGGACGAGGTGGTGCGCGCCTGCAAGAAGGAGCTGGGTATTGGTTTTGGTCAGACGACGGAAGACGGCAAATTTACTTTGAGTGAGGTCGAATGTCTGGGCGCCTGCGTCAATGCGCCGATGATCGAAGTAACCACAGCTGAATGGGATAAATATTTCGAAGACCTTGATTATGACAATACGCGCGAGGTGATTCGTATGCTGCGCCGTG
>JANQJY010000053.1 GCA_028281385.1 Rickettsiales bacterium
AGCGACGATTAAATTGACTGCAGGTGATAATCCGGAGGTGATCATGGCTGTGGCGGAAGGCAACGGTCCGGTCAATGCGCTCGATGCGGCGATCCGCAGGGCGTTGATTCCCACCTATAAGAAACTTGAGCAGATGCAGTTGAGCGATTACAAGGTGCGGATCCTGACGCCGCAGGAAGCCACGGCCGCGCTTACGCGGGTGATGATCGAAAGCCGCGATCAGAAAGGCAGGGTATGGAACACTATCGGCGTGTCGCACAACGTTATCGACGCCTCCTTCAATGCATTGCATGATGCAATTACCTTTATGTTGTTGAAGGGTTAAGAGTTAGCGTCTGGGCCCAACCCCGGGTTCCTTGGCAAAAGCGGCAACAATGGCGGTAGCAGCATTTGGATGTGATTTGGAAAGTTTCATTTTAAACTGCTCGCATCCTTTCGAGGTAGTTAATATGTCAGACATCTGTCTAAGAGAGTCTTGAATATCGGCTGAAGTAAGGATAATTGAACCATGCCTGACCTCCATTTCAGGTGGGGAAATGGCAGGTTCGGCAGTTGAGCACAACGTTTTGATTGCATCCGCGACTGCTTGGACATGACAACGATTTTGCGATGCCATGATAATGGTAATGGACTGACCTTTTTGTGTTTCCTCTACAAAACAATGCTGCACATCCTTAAGCAGGAGGGACATGATGGTTGCTGCATCCTTATTGATTTCATCCCAACGAATAAATTGTTCTGCTAATTCTCCTTTAACACCGTTCTTCTCTACCTCTTCGCGCAATTCTTGCAAATAGTCCAGTGCTGGTTCTGGGATTTTGACAGGCATTTTATATAGTTTCATTTCAGATAGTGTTACTATTTTATTTTCTGCCTCGTAATCTCTTTCCGGATTGCCAAAAACAATAGCAGGTTTGCTTATTCTTTCTGCTACTTCTTGTGATCTTTTATTGAGTATGTTTACAAACCTTGTATGATCTCGATGAAAGTTGACCGGTACATACACACTGCCTGGAAAAGCACTTCCATGATTATTATACACTAGGATTTCCAGCGCATTAATGAGTTTCAGCATTTGTTGTGTTTCTCTGTTATGCTTGGGCATAGTTTATTCCTCATATAGAACTGTTCATTTGCCATTATCCTACACTATCTTTATGACAATTTCATGAAAAACGAAGCAGTATCCGTCATCCTCATTCGCCCGCAGATGGGCGAGAATATCGGCGCGGCGGCGCGGGTGATGAAAAATTTCGGCCTGAATGATCTGCGCATTATCGCGCCGCGTGACGGCTGGCCCAACCCGAAAGCCGAAGAGATGGCCGCGCATGGTGGGGATATCATTCACGGCGCGGCGGTCTATGACACGCTGGGGGAGGCGATTGCCGATTGCCAGACGGTGTATGCGACGACAGCGCGCCAGCGGCGTATGGAAAAACCGATCCATGACGTACGTGAAGCGGTGCAGCATATGGCAGACGATGTGCAGCAATTGCGAACGGTCGGTATATTATTCGGGCCGGAACGCAGCGGGCTGGAAAATGAAGATCTGGTCCTGGCGGACAGGCTGCTGACGATTCCGGTCAATCCGGACTGTCCGTCACTCAATCTGGCGCAGGCGGTGGCGATTGTGGCGTATGAATGGTTTGCTCAGAATTCAGAATCCGGACTCCAGACTTTGGGAGAAAGTGACGTAGCACCAAAACAGGAACTCCAAGGCTTGTTCGATCATCTGGAGACGGAACTGGATATACGGCATTTCTGGAAGGTGGATCATAAGAAGGCGGTGATGTGGCGCAATATCCGCACCATGCTGCAGCGCGGAAACTGGAGTTCGCAGGAGGTGCAGACCTTCAGGGGCATTGTCAGTTGTCTGACGAAAAAATAAACGTCATTCCATGGCACGTAAGAATGCATGTGCATTGTTCGTGAGCACGGAATCTTTTCTCTACACGGCAAGCGAGTCCGGGACGACGGGTTCGTAAGCTCACTTCGTTTGCTAGCTCAAACCCGTAGATTGTCACAAAACTGTCATCTTTCTCTGTCTCGTTTTTTGCTACACTGAGAGTGAATAATTATAGAATAATGTGTAATTAAATTGAGTGGTGTGTGTCGGTTCTAAGTGACAGTTGGCATTTTGGTGGCGGTCTGATTGACGGTTTCTTCGACTATGCGAATTATGGTGCGTCCATCGGTTTTCGCACCGGAGTGGTGATTGGTGCGGCATGTCTGGTGCTGGGAGGTCTTATGTCGGGACTTCTGCCTGCCTTGTTTTTCATGGCGGTGACAACCTCTACTGGTGCCTTAGCTGGCGGAATGTACGGTATGACTTACGGCGGTTTTGCAAATGTTCAGGATAAGACCAGACACGCGGAAGAAAAACGTGCGATAAAAAAACTGACGCATTCGAAAGACAATACTGAGATTCATCCCAGCAAGGAAGCGCATCATCACAGCAATGTACGTGATAATCTGTTGCGCTATCAGGCGCAGAAACGTCAGGATGGTGGGCTTTATGAAAGCATGGGTCATAAGAAAAGCTGGGTGGAACGGCTGGAAGAGCAAGCCGGGAGAGAAGAGGAAGCCGATTTTGTCGTGGCGCGCGGAGCCGCATGATGAGGAATGATAAGGGATAGATATGGGTGATTTTCTCTCAGATATAAAGCTGTTTTTCCTGAGCATTTTAACAGGATCGCTGCGGATACCGTATGAAGGTGGCCTGAAAGGTATCATAAGAGGGTTTCAGGGTGGTGTGGTCGGTGCCGTACTGGGAGCGTTGAGTGAACTGGCCAAACCGCTGTTGAAAAGCGTGGTTGCGCCATTCGTCAAAAATATTTTCGGGGAGGAAACCGAGAAGAATTTTATTACGTTTCTGGATAAGAAAAACACCTATGAAAAAGTGCGGAAGCTGGCGACGTGGTTCGGTATTGGTGGTGCCGCCATTGGCACAACCGAAGGGGTGGTTACGGTTTTAAAAGACAATGTAGATACGGGCAATGACACCCTTGCGGATGAAGTGGGCACATTGATTGGGGTAGCAGCGTTGGGGACAGTCGGGTTATATGTTGCCGATAAACAGGGCTGGCTTGATGGGCTGAAAGGTGAAGATGTGCAGGAACCTGAGAGTCCGGTGGTCATTCGTGCTGATGTGTCGACAGAAAAATCTGTTACTGCATTGCGTGACGCATAACCACTACCGGTGCTTATTTTCGCCGTCGCTCTGATCGCTTCTTTCGCTCTCGCTCCGCGCTAACGCGACTGCTTGAGCACAGGCGCTCAACCGCTACCGGCACATTGTCATCAAACTGTCACGCACAGGTACCGAGTTCCTTGCTATAGTATAAGTATGAAGAAAGATGTAACAGAAAATAATGCGAGGACATCATGAGTGATTATTACGAACAACCTCCTTCAACAGCGGCCAGTGCCCTGGGCGGAGCGGCCAGCGGCGCATGGAAAGGTGTTATTTTAGGTGCATTGGTTCCGGCGTTGGTAGTCGGCGGCCTGGCGGCATGGGCACTTGGTGGATTCGGTGTTATACCGGCAGCGGCAGCTGTTGCGGCATTTGTGTTCGGTGGAGCGACAGGCGCGCTTTACGGTGGAGCGCTGGGAGGATTGCTCGGTGCCAATTCCGGCGTAGATCGTGCTAAACGGACTCAGGCGAAATATATGGCCCGGGCGCAGGAAGAAGCGCGTACGCAGGAACATGCTGATCTGGTCCGTGCCGGTATTCAGACGCGTCAGATGGAAGCCGAAGCACAGTTGCATCAGGCAGTTGCACTGAGTGAAATGCTGAAGGCACAAAAGGAAGGTAAGTTCCCGGTGAATGAACAATTAACCGCGCTGGCGGGCAAAGAGATGAATATGGATGCTGCCGCGATGGAGGCACCGGCCATGCAGGCAGGGATGCCAGATACGAAAATCGATGCGGCGACCATCGCTGCTGACATGCAGGCGCTGGCTGAGGCACCGCAAAAAGAATTACAGGCATAACAGCAGGCAGATTAACAGGAAGGTGAACGGGGCCGCTCATTTTGAGCGGCCTTTTTATTGCCTTGTTGTAAAAGGATTTCCCCCTTGACCTCTGCGTTTTTCACGCTATAGTCCGCCGTCTGCGTGGCTGGAGCGTTTCCCTCTCCCGCGTATGAAGAGAATAACAGGCTGAGGAAACACCTTTATTTCAGGGAATGGCAGCGAGCAACCGCCGACCTGTCCTGCGAAGCCCGAAGGGCGAAGCGGAAAGCGACGGCGAAAAAGGAGAAACAAGATATGTCAAAACGTCACTCGGTGAAGTATAAAATTTCTCGCCGCATCGGCGAAAGCCTGTGGGGACGCGCGAAAGATCCGGCCAATCGCCGTTCTTACGGGCCGGGGATTCACGGTCAGAGCCGCAAGAAAAAACTCTCGGATTTCGGAACGCAGCTGCTGGCCAAGCAAAAGCTGAAAATGTATTACGGCAATATCACCGAAAAGCAGTTTCGCCGTATCTATAAGGAAGCAGTGCGCCTGAAAGGCGATACCTCGGAAAATCTGGTGGGCCTGCTCGAACAGCGCCTCGATGCGGTGCTGTATCGCATGTGTGTCGTACCGACGGTGTTTGCCTCGCGTCAGTTCATCAACCATGGCCATATCAAGGTAAATGGCCGCAAGGTGAAAATTCCGAGCTATCGTGTGAAACCCGGCGATGTGATCGAGTTGCGCGAAAAATCACGCCAAGTGCCTATGGTATTGGAAACCTTGCAGAATCCGGAGCGTGATATCCCTGAATATATCGATATGGATCTGAAGCATTTCAAAGCGACTTATGTGCGCGTGCCGAAATTTTTGGATATTCCCTATCCAGTGCAGATGGAACCGAATCTGGTGGTCGAATATTACAGCCGTTAAGGCGCTTTAACTTTACTACGATTGCGTGCAGTGAAAGGGCTTTGCGGGTGACCGCAAGGCCCTTTCCATAGGAGTTTTTGCAATTTTAGCGATAGTGTGCTATGCTAACCACATGAATAAACTGGATAGTTATGTCGTCGAACAGCTCCGCAGCTATAGCAAGGAGATCGCGGAAGTCATTCGTGCGATCGAAAATGGTGATAAGGATGCGAAACATAAGATCGCGACCCTGGCCGAAGGCGCACAGGAACATGTGCGTATGGCGGTGCTTGATCATCTGTATCAGCAGATTGAGGCGCGCAATAAGAACAAGTTCAAGGATATTCTGGCGCATATCAACCGGCAGCGTGCGATTCTGACCGGCCAGCGTGCGCCGGAGAAACTGGCGATGAAACGCTGGATCGCCTATATATTACCCAACATGCTCAACAAACGCGTGTTTGAACGTAAGGCGCATATGCAGGCGAAAGACATCCATCTGGATGAAATGGGTGTGAAACAGGATAATGATAAGCATATTACGCTTGGCAACCTGCATGCCGATCATCTGCCGAAAGATCTGGTACAGTCCCATCATCACGATCTGATGAAGTCAGATCACTAACGTTTATATTTTCTTTACGCATTTCATGTTACAGTGACGCATGGGCTGGCTGTTACGCAAACAGGAAGAGTATGATCCGGAAGTCTTGCTGAAAGACTATGAGCAGGCGATTGCCGAATTGGTCGAGGCGGTGCTCAATCAGCAAGGCGATGTCGATCTGAAACTGGCGGAACTGGTCGAGAATGCCAATGCCCAGGCGCGCGTGGCGATTGTCGAAAAACTACGCGAACTGGTGGCCGTACGCGATGCGGAAAAGGCCAAAGCGCTAGATGCGTTTGCCGAGCGGCAGAAACAGCTGCTGAAAATGCAGAAACAGAATCTGATGCAGCAATGGCTGGCGCATGTGATGAGCCAGGAGACCCTGCGCAAGATTCGCGAATCGCTCATACATACGCCCGGTCTGCAGGCGCAACTGAAGAATATCGGCAAGGAACTGACGGAGAAAGGTGTGCTGCATCATCTCAATCCCGGTGGCAAGAAGGATCTGGGCGAACTCAACGCCACGGTACAGCATCAGCGCGATCAGACGCGCGGCAAGGATTCGGGAAGAGGGGTTTAGGCAGTGAGGGAGCCTAAGCTGCGTCTTTGACGGCAATGCCTTTTTGTCGGAGCAATTCTTCCAACTCGCCGGCTTCATACATTTCGCGTACAATGTCACAGCCGCCGATAAATTCGCCTTTGAGATAAAGCTGCGGAATCGTCGGCCAGTCGGAAAATTCTTTGATGCCCTGGCGCAATTCCATATCGAGCAGCACATTCACATCCTTATACTCCTCGACGCCCAGCCGCTCGAGAATCGCCACCACGGTTGCGGAAAAGCCGCATTGCGGCAGCTTTTTCGAGCCTTTCATATATAGCACGATAGCGTTGCCATCGATGTCACTCTTAATCTGGTCGAACACAGGGTTGTCGGACATGGGATGCTCCTTACGTTTCGGCTATTATATGGGGGATTTTCTGAGAAATACAAGCCTTATGGTGTCGCGGTTTTCACTGCCAGTGCGTGCAGGGTGGTGCCCATCTCCTCGCCGAAAGCGGCGAATACCATTTTATGCTGTGCCACGCGTGGCTTACCTTCAAACGCTTTTGATACCACTAACACTTCCCAGTGATCGTCATCGCCGGCAAGGTCGGTCAGTGTTATTTCGGCATCGGGAATCGCGGCTTTGATACGTTCAGTAATCTCTTCGGCGGTCATGGGCATGATGAGTCCTTGGTGGTTAGTAGCCAGTAGCTAGTGGTGGATACAAAAAATGTCAATCACTAGCTACTCACGTGGCTTGGCATATGATTGTTCAAATAATGAAAATTAGGCAGGTCCTCAAGGGACCTGCCTTTTAGATTGCGGCTGGGAAAGGGCTATCCCGTCTTAAAAAGCGTTTGATTAAGAACCAACTCACGCAGATCGTCTGGCTTTTTGGTTTGCATCACATTAATTGCCGCTTCCATTGCTCTTTTTAATGAGGCATTGGTCGTAGTATCTACACAGCTTAATTCTCTGAAACTATCACCAAATACTTGTTCAGCCAAAGCGATTGCTAATTTACGCTGTTCTGGCGTTAGTTTCGATAAATCAACCTGCGAGACTGCATGCGAAACTAATTTGCTATTTTCGACATACGTTCCAAGAGCAAAGGCGGCACCAAGGACATAGGCAAAGGCTTCGATGGCTTCTACAAATAAAGGATCGCCTTTGATATTGAGAGTTGACACATCGTGAAATCCTTCAATATCAGCCAGATAAACTTCACGTTCATAGCAGTCGAACATCATATTAAGGATTTTCTTATTCATCTCCTGCATATCGTCATTATCGAGAAAGCGTAAAATATTATAATCGCCATCTTCAACAATGGATTGCTGCATGGATTCAGGTATATTGTATGACAGATATTGCGAGTCAATCGCTTCTTCTGCTTTCAGCTCGCGAGATGGTTTCATCCCTGACCTCCTGACAGATATAACAATTATTTTTTGATTGCTTGATGCTAAAACTTTATCAACCATTGGTTAAAAAAAGTTTAATATTGATCAGACCATTTTTTAACTTACTCAAAATGATACAAATGGCAGAGACTTGGATGTATCATCGGTAATTTCTTGGCGGTTATGGGCATGGATGAGTCCTTAGTTGTTAGTAGCCAGTAGCTAGTAATGGATATCTGGCAGGTTCGGCTCAGTCAATCTTCATAGGATTGTCACACATAGTAGATAAAGCTTTATCTATAATGAGTATGCGTATTAACAAATAGAGGGAGACATTCAAAATGCCGGAATTTTATGATTATCCAGATGAGATAAGACAGCCTGGGCCGTCCACAAAAGGGCGCCCGAAATTTCATGATTATCCAGATGAGATAAGACAGCCTGGGCTGCCCACAAAAGGGCGTCCGGAATTTCATGATTATCCGGATGAGATAAGACAACTTGGTCCGAGAAGTGAAATTGGAGATACCGTGGTGGATGTCGCGGTGACAGAACCGGTTTCACCCGGACTTTCTGCTGCAGCAGCGAAAGCAGGTGCCGCTAGAACGGTTTAATGCGCTAATTTCAACGGCTCATATAGCCCGGCAGCCATGCTTCATTCCGCTCACGCAGATGCTGGATGGGGATACGCGTGATGCCCTCGACCACCAGCGCATCGCCACCGGTGCGACCGATATCGAGCAGCGGCACGGCGACTTCATTGGCTGAGATAAACACTTCATCGCGATTATGATCGGCAACGGCGAGGATATAGCGCGCCTGATCTTCGCCGAAGGCAAAGGCATGCGGCGGCAGATGATCGGGAAACTGCAATTCGGCACCGATGCCCGAGGGCATGCACATCTCGGCGACGGCGACCAGCAGCCCGCCATCGGCAATATCGTGACAGGCATGGACATAGCCCAGCTCGATCATCTTGCGCACAAAGGTGCTGTGACGTTTTTCGAGTAATAAATCAACCGGCGGCGGTGTGCCTTCGTCTTTTCCCAGCACCTCACGCATATAGAGCGAACAGCCGAGATGTCCTTCTGTATCGCCAACGACAAATAACGCCATGCCTTCTTCGCTGACATAATTTTTTCTGGTGCGGTGAACGTCATAGAGCAACCCGACAGCGCCGACGGTCGGGGTCGGCAGAATCGCCTGACCGTGCGTTTCATTATACATGGACACATTGCCGGAAATAATCGGCATGTCGAGCGTGCGACAGGCCTCGCCCATCCCTTCGATACAGCCGACCAGCTGACCCATAATCTCCGGCTTTTCCGGATTGCCGAAATTCAGGCAGTTGGTCACGGCGAGCGGGTTGGCGCCGACGGCCGACAGATTGCGGCAGGCTTCGGCCACGGCCTGCTTGCCGCCTTCTTTCGGATCAGCATAACAATAGCGCGGCGTGCAGTCGGTGGTGATCGCAAGGCCCTTATGCGTGCCATGCACGCGAATGACGGCGGCATCGCCGCCTGGGCGCATCACTGTGTCATTCATCACCATATGGTCATATTGTTCCCAGATCCAGCGTTTGGAGCAGACATCCGGACTGCTGATAAGCTGCTCCAGCGCCAGCCCGAGGTCATTCGGGGCGGGCACGGCTTCGGGTGACACCGTCGGACGTTGTGGGGTGGCTTCATAGGGGCGGTCATAGACTGGCGCCTGCAACGATACCGGCGCGACCGGAATATCACAGACGATCTGCCCGTCCATGCGCAGTACCATGCGACCGGTATCGGTCAGTTGCCCGACATTGGCATGCGGCAGTTCCCACTTATCGAGAATGGCTTCGATCTCTTTCAGACGGTCCGGGCGGATAACCATCAGCATGCGTTCCTGCGATTCGGACAGCATGATCTCATATGGCGTCATTGCCTCTTCGCGCACAGGGACGGTATTCAGATTCAGCTCTACCCCCAGCCCGCCCTTGCCGGCCATCTCAAGCGACGAACAGGTCAGCCCGGCGGCGCCCATATCCTGAATGGCGATGATGGCGTCGGTGGCCATCAACTCCAGACAGGCTTCGATCAGCAGCTTTTCGGTGAAGGGATCGCCGACCTGCACGGTCGGGCGTTTTTCCTCGGTCGATTCGTCAAATTCGGTCGAGGCCATGGTCGCACCATGGATACCGTCGCGCCCGGTTTTGGAGCCGAAATAAATGATCGGATTGCCGACGCCTTCGGCTTTGGAGTAAAAAATCTTATCCCGGTCCGCCAGCCCCACCGCCATGGCA
>JANQJY010000073.1 GCA_028281385.1 Rickettsiales bacterium
GACTTCTCGATATCGAGCAGTTTAACCTTGACCATCTGGCCTTCTTCCAGCTCATCCGTCACATTCGCAACGCGATAATCGGCGATTTCGCTGATATGCACCAGCCCGTCCGTAGAACCGAGGTAATTGACGAACGCACCGAAATCAACGATCCGCACCACTTTTCCTTCGTAGATCTTACCGATTTCCGGCTCTTCGACAATGCCTTCGATCCACTCAATGGCTTTTTGTGCCGCTTCACCGGTCTCAGCATAAACGCGAATGCTGCCATCTTCTTCGATATCGATCTTGGCACCGGTCGTTTCGCAGATTTCACGAATCACTTTACCGCCGGTACCGATGACTTCACGGATTTTGTCCTGCTCGATCTTCATAGAAGAAATACGCGGTGCGTTCGGATTCAACTCTTCTCTGGCTTCGGAAATCGCTTTTGCCATTTCACCGAGAATATGCATCCGTCCTTCCTTTGCCTGGTTCAGCGCGACTTTCATAATCTCTTCGGTAATGCCATCGATCTTGATGTCCATCTGCAAAGACGTAATACCGTCTTCAGTACCGGCAACTTTGAAGTCCATATCGCCGAGATGATCTTCATCACCCAGAATATCAGACAGAACGGCAAACTCATCACCTTCCTTGATAAGTCCCATGGCAATACCCGATACGGCTGATTTCAGCGGTACACCCGCATCCATCATTGACAATGACGAACCGCAGACCGTTGCCATCGACGACGAACCATTCGATTCGGTAATTTCTGATACGATGCGCAGGGTATAAGGAAACTCATCCTTGCTGGGAATCATCGCATTCAACGCACGCCAGGCCAGCTTGCCATGGCCGATCTCACGCCGTCCCGGAGGGCGCAACGGATTCGCTTCGCCGACGGAAAATGGCGGAAAGTTATAGTGCAGCAGGAAACGTTCCTTATATTCACCTTCGATCGCATCAATCAGCTGTTCATCCTGTGATGTGCCAAGTGTGGTGACGACCAGCGCCTGGGTTTCACCGCGTGTAAATACGGCAGAACCATGTACTTTGGGAATGATGCCGATCTGGCAGTCAATCGGGCGGACATCGCTCAGGCCACGCCCGTCAATCCGCTTGCTTTCCTTAAGGATATCACCACGCAAAATCGTTTTTTCAATTTTCTTGACGATTCCCATGACCTCTTTTTCGTCATGCTCTTCTTCTTCGACGAATTTTGCGCCAACCGCGCTACGAATTTCATCCAGCTTGTTGGAACGCTCCTGCTTGACCGTCAGTTTGTAGGCTGTCTCAAGGTCAGCTTCTGCCATGTCCTTAATACGCTTGACGAGATCCTCGTCCGGTGCCGGAGGTTCAAACTCCCACGGTTCTTTGGCACATTCTTCAGCAAAAGAGATAATCAGATCAATCACCGGCTGCATCGCCTTATGCCCGAACATCACCGATTCGAGCATTTTTTCTTCACTCAGTCCTGACGCTTCCGATTCTACCATCAGTACGGATGAAGACGTGCCGGCAACGCTTAACTCCAGAGTACTGCTTGCAACCTGTTCCGAGGTCGGGTTCAGGACAAATTCATCATCAACCATCCCAACTTTGGCAGCGCCAATCGGTCCCATGAACGGAATGCCGGAAATCGTCAACGCTGCTGAGGCGCCGATCATGGCGGGGATATCGGAATCGGTTTCCTTATCATGCGAAATCACCGTACAGACCACCTGGGTTTCATTGTAAAATCCATCAGGAAATAACGGGCGGATCGGACGGTCAATCAGGCGGGAAATAAGGGTTTCCTTTTCGCTCGGTTTGCCTTCACGCTTGAAAAAGCCGCCGGGAATCTTACCGGTCGAATAGGTCTTTTCAATATAGTTACAGGTTAACGGGAAAAAATCGATATCCTCTTTCGCCTTCTTTGCCGCCACGGCCGTACACAACACCATCGTATCGCCATAGGTCACCATGACCGCGCCATCGGCCTGACGGGCCATATGGCCGGTTTCCAGTGTCAGCGTGCGCCCACCCCATTCAATTGATTTTTTAGTTATATCAAACATATGCTATTTCCTTTCACTATCTCTATTTATTGCATACAGCTTCACTGTCTGCCCTCCTCACATGACGAAGGCTTACTACATACACACATTAGACGGAAGCCAGCGCGCACTATTTGCGCAGCTTCAGGCGTTCGATCAGCGTCGTATAACGCTGATTATCCTTATTCTTCAGATAATCCAGCAGACGACGGCGACGCCCAACCAGCATCAGCAATCCACGGCGGGAATGATGATCTTTCTTATGGCTTTTAAAATGCTCGGTCAGGTTATTAATCCGCTCGGTCAGAATGGCAACCTGTACTTCCGGCGAACCGGTATCCCCATCTGCCGTGGCATATTCCTTTATCAGTTCTTGCTTGCGCTCTGCTTCAACCGACATCATCTTCTCCTTCTAACTTACATATATTAAATACTCGCTTCGGCTTCAACCCGCCCTCTGCAGGCTCACACAACGCGATTAACAGGTCGTTGTGAAAGACAGCAACGCGCTGAGTTGATTCATACCCCGTACAGCGCAGCATCTGACCGTGTTTAAGCCGTTTTGCGCCTGCTTTATTCACTGTCATGGCCGGGATGTCGTCCAGCACCGTTGACAGCGGCAACAGCCGCTCCGAAAGGGCCATTTCCCGTTCGGCGGGCGGACTATGCACCAATTCTTCCAAAGAATCCAGCGAAATCGTATCCAAAAGCCGGAAGTCTCCGACCGATTCACGGATCAGGCGGGAAATATAGCCATATGTTCCCAGCCTTTCCGCCACATCACGCGCCAATGCGCGGATATAGGTTCCCTTGCCGCATTCACACAGAAAGATCGCTTCATCCCGACTTGGTATTTCCATCAGAGAAAGAGAATAGATCCTTATTTCTCTAGGTTCTATTTCAACTTTCTTACCTAATCTCGTAAGTGCATAGGCACGCTTGCCACCAACCTTAATCGCCGAATAGGCCGGTGGCGTCTGTATGATGTCACCGATAAATTCAGGTAATATTGTCTGAATCTCTGCTTCAGACGGTCTGTGAGCTGAAGTGGCCGTCACCTCACCTTCCGCATCGTCAGTGCTGCGTGCCTCACCCCAATGCACGGTAAAGCGATAGGTTTTTTTGGCTCCCACCAGCATGTCGCTGGTTTTGGTCGCCTCACCCACGGCAATCGGCAGCACCCCTTCCGCCAGCGGATCAAGCGTACCAGCATGTCCGACTTTTTGTTTCTTGAACAATCGTTTAACCAATGCCACCGCTCTGGCAGATGAAAGACCATAAGGTTTATAGAGGTTCAGCCAGCCGTGCAAAACAGGCTCGGATGCGCTATTATGATTCCTGCATGTCGTCTGTAAGGGCATCATCATGGACCGCTAAATCCCGTTTGACGGAAGGGCTGTTCAGCAGATTATTAATCCGGTAGGCCTCATCAAATGACGTATCGAGTTTAAAATAGAGCTTGGGCGAATATTTCAACACGACTTTCTTATTCATCATTCGCCGGATATTCGGCGCATAGTCATTCAACGCTATCATCATTTCTTCGGCATTAAGCCCGGCTAACGGCGCTACATAGACCGTCGCATTCTTTAAGTCTGGACTAACACGCACTTCTGAAACAATCACCGAAGCATTGTCGATATCCGGATGATGCAACTCTCCTCGCCGCAAGACTTCGGAAATGGCATGGCGCAGTTCCTCTCCGACCCGTAACTGGCGCTGAGACGGCGCTTTTGACTTTGTGGCAGATTGCATTGTCCTCATCCCTTACGATTTCAATTCATTATGAATCTGATACAACAGTTTCCTTTAACTCTTCCGGCGCTTTTTCCGCGATGGAACGGGCAACTTCGATCACCTCAAAGGCTTCGATCATATCGCCAACCTTCAGATCGTCATAATTTTCAAACGCCATACCGCATTCCAGATTATTCTTCACTTCTTTCACCTCTTCCTTGAAGCGTTTAAGCGTTTTCAACGTGCCTTCATGAATCACAACATTATCGCGCAGCAGGCGTACTTTGGCGCCACGTTTGATCGCCCCATCCGTCACGAAACAACCTGCCACTTTTCCGACTTTAGAAATATTGAATATGTCGCGTATTTCGGCATAGCCTAGCATTTCTTCACGCTTATCCGGTGTCAGAAGGCCGCTCAGAGCCTGTTTTACATCATCGAGTAGATCATAAATCACCGAATAATAACGGATAACAATTCCTTCCTGGTCTGCCATTTCCTTGGCTTTCGGTGTCGCTCGGACATTGAAGGCCAGAATCATCGCGCCAGTCGCCTGCGCCAGTGAAATATCCGATTCGTTAATACCGCCCACGCCTTGATGCATGATTGTAGCCTTAACTTCCTGATCGTCGAATTTGGCGATAGAACCGGCAATCGCTTCGATCGATCCCTGAACGTCACCTTTGATCAGCAGTGGCAGTTCTTTTGCAGCCGTACCAGCGGAAACGGCAAAGAGTTGATCCATCGATTTGGCGGTGACCACCGACATACGTTCTTTTTCTTTCTTTTCACGGTATTCCGAGATATCACGCGCCACTTTTTCGTTTTCGACCACGGCAAATTCATCGCCTGCTGCCGGCGGAGTATTCAGCCCGAGGATTTCGACCGGTTGCGACGGAATTGCTTCTTCCAGTTGACGTCCTTTATCGTCAATCAATGACCGCACTTTTCCGTAGGCAGCACCGGCAACCACAATATCACCCACTCTCAATGTCCCTCGCTGGACAAGGAAAGTGGCGACCGTCCCCCGTCCCTTATCGACTTTCGCTTCCACTACCGTACCAGACGCCTTGGCATCCGGATTGGCCTTACATTCGATTAGCTCTGACTGCAGCAAAACAGCCTCTTCCAGTTCAGTCAGACCGGTGCCCTGCAGTGCCGAAACCGGTACACACTGCACATCTCCACCAAATTCTTCTGCGACAATCTCATAATTCATCAGCATGTTTTTAACCTTGTCGGCATCGGCATCCGGCTTGTCCATCTTGTTGATGGCCACGACAATCGGCACATTGGCGGATCTGGCATGGCTGATCGCCTCTTCAGTCTGCGGCATGATACCGTCATCTGCTGCCACCACCAGAATCACAATATCCGTCACATGTGCACCGCGAGCACGCATAGCGGTGAAGGCAGCATGACCCGGTGTATCGAGGAAGGTGATCTTGTCGCCTGAGCCCATTTTCACTTGATATGCTCCGATATGCTGAGTAATCCCGCCCGATTCCGTCGCTACGACATCGGTTTTGCGCAACGCATCGAGCAGCGAGGTTTTACCGTGATCGACATGCCCCATCACCGTGACCACCGGCGGGCGTGGTTTCAGATCTTCTTCGGCATCTTCCTTTTTGACCAGAATATCCTCGACATCGGCATCACTGACGCGTTTGACACGATGACCCATTTCTTCTGCCACCAGTTGCGCCGTATCGGCATCGATGGTCTGGTTGGCTGTTGCCATGGTGCCAAGTTTCATCAGTTCCTTGATGACATCGACCGCCCGTTCAGCCATACGGTTGGCCAGTTCCTGAACGGTAATCACCTCGGGAATGACCACATCGCGAACCCGTTTTTCTCTGAGCTCCATATCTTCGTCGGCACGTTTGGCCTTGGCCCGCTGGCGCTTGATCGAGGCTAGAGAGCGCATGCGCTCTTCACCCAATCCCAATGCCTGATTGACCGTCAATTTTCCTGACTGGCGGCGCGCACTGCTTTCCTTCAGGCGGATTTTCTTTTTCTCACTTCCCTTCTCTTCCGTTTCTTTTTTCTTCTTAACGGGTGTGCTGACATCGACGAATTTATCCTGCTGCTTCACTGCCTGGAGGTTTTTCTTCGCCACATCATCCAGCGGAACATCCACCCGTGATTTTGTTTTTTCCGATGGTTTTTCTGCCTGTTTTTCCGACTCTTCCTTTTTACTTCGACGTGGTGCCGTGGGAGCCTTGTCGAGAGCGCTCGGCGTATCGTTATTTTCCGCCTCTTTCAGCGCTTTTAAGCGTGCCTCTTTTTCACCGGCCGATAAATATTTGGTTTCCTTGGAAGTGTCGTTTTTGGCTACCTCTACCATTCCGCCGGATTTCTGGCGGGTGAAGGTACGCGTCTTCTTGACTTCCACCGTCACGGTTTTGGTGCGGCCGCGTTGGAAATTCTGTTTAACCTTGCCGCCCTCCACCGTCTTCGTCAGCGACAGCGTCTTGGGCTTTGTCGTCTTGCGGGCGCCTGAATCCTTATTTTCTTTCGTATCCGTCATATTATTCCTGTGTTTGCCTTAGCAGCCGCTTATATAGCAGGATTTCCAATAAATCCAGTAAAACGCTTAGCTTTTCTTATAAAATGTTGGGCTGGTGGCGTATTTGTCAATGCTACATGCACCACATTCTCTCCGCCCATGGGCTGTGACAGCTCTTCCCGGGTAAAAACAGCACAGTGCTCTGCCTGCGGAAAAGCGGCCTTTAACTTGCGTATGCCATGCTCGCCCGCATCCGCCGCATGCAAGATCATGGCAATCCGTTCCGGCGTTTTAAGACGAAGGATAGTATCAAAGCCGCAAATGGCCTCTCCCGCCTTACGGCAAAGCGCCAGCGCCTCCAGCGCATGTTGCTTCAACAATAACTCCACCTTGTCGGCCAGATCATCCGGTACGGTAACCTGTTGCCTGGCCGCTTTGGCAAACAACTTGTCTTTGATCGCCTGCGTCAACGCCTCTGCCGTCGTTGTTATCCAAATACCGCGTCCGGGCAGTTTTTCGGCAATATCGGGTGTAATAACCAACTCCGGAGAGACTGCAAAACGAATCATCTGCGTTTTGTCCAACGCCTGATGGGTGACAATACAATGACGTTCCGAGGTCATATCGCGACCTCACTCCATAAAAGCAGCGCTAGGCCGACTC
This sequence comes from Rickettsiales bacterium, assembly GCA_028281385.1. Lineage (GTDB taxonomy): Bacteria > Pseudomonadota > Alphaproteobacteria > Rickettsiales > UBA3002 > JANQJY01. The sequence goes on from JANQJY010000073.1 coordinate 6,931, forward strand.
TTTTGTTTCAGCGGTATCATCATCAGGAGGTGAAGATGCTTCGCTTGATTCAGGTTCTTCATCTTCGAACCAATGCGCGCGTGCCTTCATGATCAGTTCATTGATCTGCTCTTCATTCAGGCCGGAATTAGGCAGCAGTTCCACGAACTCGTCAGACGCCAGATCGGCCAGATCGTCCAGTGATTTAATCCCTTTAATCGCCAGTTCCTTAAGCATGTCCAGCGGCAGCGGTTCAAAATTCATCAGATCTTCCTGTACACCGAGTTCCGTCAGTTTCTTCTGCAGTTCTTCGCTTTTGGCCTCCAGCCAGTCGCGCGCGCGCTGGCGCAGTTCCTCGGCGACTTCCTCATCGAATCCTTCAATACCCGACAAATCCTCAACGGGCACATAGCCAACTTCTTCGATTGAAGTAAACCCTTCCGTCACCAGCAGATGCGCAATCACTTCCTCGACATTCAGCGCTTCGATAAACATATTGGAGAGGTTATTGAACTCTTCCGTACGGCGCTCAGATTCGGCTTCTTCAGTCAAAATATCGATATTCCAACCGATCAGTTGCGATGCCAGACGCACATTCTGCCCGCGGCGGCCAATTGCCAGCGACAGCTGATCATCCGGTACAACGATTTCAATCCGGTCATTATCTTCATCGATCACCACCTTGGATACTTCGGCTGAAGCCAGCGCATTAACGATAAACGTTGCCGGATCGTCGGAATATTCAATGATATCGATCTTTTCGCCCTGAAGCTCAGACACCACCGCCTGCACACGTGTACCACGCACGCCTACACAGGAAAGAACCGGATTGACGCTCGGATCATGCGACAGCACGGCAATTTTCGCGCGGGAACCGGGATCACGCGCTACGGCCTTGATTTCGATCAACCCGTCATAAATTTCCGGTACTTCCTGCGCAAACAGTTTGGACATGAAATCCGGGTGTGTACGCGACAAAAATACCTGCGGGCCGGTTTTCTCACGGCGGACATCATAGATATAGGCACGAATACGGTCGCCCTGACGGAAAGATTCACGCGGAATCAACTCGTCGCGGCGGATCATCGCCTCGGTCCGTCCGAAATCAACGATGACATTGCCATATTCGACACGCTTGACCA
>JANQJY010000076.1 GCA_028281385.1 Rickettsiales bacterium
ATTTTAAGCGCGGCAATCGCTGCTGCCGGCGCCGTGTTCCGGCCTTCCGGCTCCAGAATAATGGCCACCGGTTTAATATCTTTTTTCCGCAATTGTTCGGCAATAATGAAACGGTGCGCTTCATTGCAAATCACCATTGGGAAAGATGACGGTCCATATTCCGCCACTCTCGTCACCGTTTGCTGGATCATGGTATCTTCACCCATCAATGCCAGAAGCTGTTTGGGATATTCCTCCCGCGAAACCGGCCACAGGCGCGAGCCGACACCGCCAGACAGAATAACCGGTATTAAAGCCATGGACATCTTTCCTCTTTGCGTGCATTCTCCCGGAAACAATAGGAAAAAACCACCTTTTTTTGCAGGATTTTAACGTATTGGAACGTATAAACAATAGACGCATTTACAAAGGAGACGAACCATGAAATCATTCCATTTATTCGTATGTATTCTGGCCATTGCCATGGCCGGCAACAGTTATGCCGAAGAGAATTTCGAAGGCTTAAGCCGCGAAGAAAAACGCGCAGAACTCGAATCCATGTCGCCGGAAGAGCGCAAGGCATTTTTTGAAGAACGCAAACAGAAATGGCAGTCAATGAGCCAGGAAGAAAAATTGCAGGCGATAGAGCAAAAACGCACGGAGAAACTGAAACGTATGGAAGAGAAATGGGACAGCATGAGCGCGGAAGAAAAGATCCGGCATGTGGAGGAACGTATGAAGCGCAAACGTGATCATATGAAGGAACGCCGTGGCGAAAGACAGAAGCCGCCGCAGGAGGCAACGGAATAAGCAGGAGAGTACCGGCCCACATGTCGTTACGTTTTGCGGATATGCCCGATGAAAACCTGATGGATTTTATCCATGCCGGGCATGTCCGCGCGTTTGAAACGCTGGTTGAACGGCATCATACGCGTTTTTACAACATGTCCTACCGCTGGCTGCTGCATGCCGAAGATGCCGAAGACCTGGTGCAGGACGCCTTTTTAAAATTATGGTCGGGCAAGGCACGCTGGAAGGCAAAAAAGAAAGCGCGTTTTACCACCTGGTTTTATCGGGTATTATACAATATGGCGATGGATAAACTGCGCAGCCGACGGTACCGTTTTACGGAAGTGAGCGAACATCTGGCCGATCTGTCACCGGATGCCGAAGATTTATATGAAAAAAAACAGCACCAGGAAGCATTGTTAAGATTACTGTATGAACTGCCGGAAAAGCAGCGCATCGCCGTTTCGCTGTTTTACTTCGAAGCGATGAGTCAGAAGGAGATTGCCAGAACGATGGGCATCACGGTGAAGGCGCTGGAATCGCATCTGGTTCGCGCCAGACATAGTTTGAGAGATGCAATGGGAGCGTATGACCATGTCGGATAATTACATCAGGGACACGCTGGCCACCCTTAACATACCGGAGGCGTCCGCCAATGCCGCCCGGCATATCGTCAGACAGGCCGAAACCCGACCGCGCCATGGCTGGCAATGGTGGCGGCAGTTACGCTTGCTGCGTGCCTGGATGTATGTTCCCACCACACGCTATGTCATCATGACATCGGCGGTGGCCATAGCGATCATGGTCGGTCTTTTCGGAAAACCCGACACGCCTGTGCCCACAGCTGTTTCAACGTCTGATCACATGATCGGCGGCATCCATATGCTGGAAGATATCGACTTCGGCGAGAATCAGCTTTTCGATGATTTCGATTATTATGAAAGCGGGTAAGAGCATACCATTTGTTCCATTATATTAATACTTGCTAACACCTTCATCCATATGTAGAATCCGCGCTTATGGCAAAAATACCGACAACAGCGCCGGCAAAAAAGACGCGTGATGCACAGGCATCGCGTGAGCGGTTGATCGATACCGCCATTGAACTGACCTGGAAGAATTCCTACGATTCGGTCGGCGTCAATGAAATCTGCAAACAGGCCGAGATGACCAAGGGCTGCTTTTACCATCATTTCGCGACAAAGGCCGATCTGTTCTACGAAGCGTCCCGGCGGCACTTTGAAGAATATAAAATCAGCCTGGATGCCATCGTCTCTCCCGCGCTCAACGGGCTGGAACAGCTTCAGGCATTAAATGAATTCAGCGCCGAGAAACAGGCGGAACACAGCAATAACGATAATCCGGTGGCAGGCTGTCCGTTTTTTTCGATCGGCGCACAGGTGGGCCATCGTGAGCCGTTGATCGCCAGGGCGGCGCAGGAAGTCACCGATGAGATTCTGCCGTATCTAGTGATCATTATCCGCAACCTTCAGGATCAGGGCTATGCCGAAAAAATCGCCGAACCGGAACAGCTCGCCCGGCTGATGTATCAGTATTATCAGGGACTGTTTCTGTATGGCCGCGTCTATCAGAGCTATGATGCCGTTAAACAGGATCAGCCTATGGGCCTTGCCATTCTTCTCGGACTGAAACCGGAATATCGTCCGGAATAATTGTGTATCCTTCCATAAATTTCATTTGACAACATACCGATTGGTATTTATATCTCGTCCCATATGTACAAACCTGTCGGTATGTTGGGATTTTCGTAGAATTTCACACCGGCAAAGAGAATGGAATAATGCATGAATCGCTCTGTAACTGTTGATTTGATTCATGCTCTTTGATGATGCCCACTTAAGAGGCGGAATAACGTTCCTCCCTACAGCATTCCGCCTCGCTTTTTGTGGTTTCATGCTTTAATTCCCTGCAATCTCCTGGACCGCTTCGATCATTTCCGGAAATGTTTCTTCCAGTTCTTCTTCTTCCTGCTCTTCAGATATCACATGCACCTCTTCTATCAGTTCCAGCATTTCCTCCACATGCTCCAGCATAAATTCTCCGGCCGCTTCGAGGTCATAGCTGAGCCGATGTATTGTTTCATAATCCTTTTCTTCATATGCCGCTTTCATTTCATCCGTTTTCTTCCTGAGAATCGCTTTGGCTTCATCTACGTCTTTCGGCTCATGGGCTTCATAATGATCGATACGCGCATCGTCTTCATACTCTTCTGCGTGAACCGGCGATAAAAACAACAAAGCGACAATCGCTAATAGATATAAATACATGGGCAATCTCCTCCATATCAAATAATCAGATATGTGAAACGGATAGTCGCTATGGTGTCAAAGTCAAGTGACTTACGATTATGCGCCTTCGGGTGTACGGTCAACCGCATAATGGAGATTGCAATATCCTCCATTTCAGCATAATTTTCCCTGCAGAATAGTTAAGTAAGATAATAAGTAGTTTTTTCTCACCTTCTTTGAACGTCCAGAATGTCCACGACCATACGCAAATCCAACCCTTCCGATATTTCAGCGTTACAAGAGTTGTACCAACAGGCTTTCCCCGATGAAGACCTGCTGCCACTCGTTCTTGCATTACTGGGCGAAGGACAAAAGGCGCTTTCTCTCGTTGCCGTTAATGAAAAGCAACCTGTAGGCCATGTTCTATTTACCCACTGTTGTGTTTCGACGAATGATAACATCGTAGCGCTGCTAGGCCCCCTGGCGGTTTTACCGGAATATCAGCGCAGATCGATTGGCAGTGCTCTGGTCGATCAGGGATTACAGCATCTGAAAAATGACACTGTTAGCAAGGTGCTGGTGCTGGGCGTCCCTGATTATTATCATCGTTTCGGGTTCAAAGAAGAAACGGATATTCTGCCTGCTTACCCAATCCCTGACGAATGGCAACCAGCCTGGCAATCACTAAACCTGAATCAGTGCGACGCAGCTGTTCGCGGCACACTTATCGTGCCCGAGCCATGGCAGAAAGCCGAATTATGGTCTTCCTAAAGAAAAAGATACTAGGCCGTGTCGTCCTGTCCTTCTTTTGATTTCTGCGTGGCAGGAAGCAGTATCATGTTGTCGCTATTCACCTGTTCCAGCATTTCTGCATGGCGGTAGACCAGCAACTCATTATCACTGTTGCGGTAGATGCTGTATAGCAGCTCGCCTTTCGTACTCTCCCGTTTTTCAGCGAAAGCGACCAGCACCTCTTTTACGCACCAGCTTAACCCGAACAACAGCAGCGGCACTGCCAGCAGCCAGAGCAGCTGTATCCATTCCGGCGAGGTGTGAAATTTATTGAGCAGGTCTGCCCAAACACTATAGTCATTCATGGTTAACGCCCCTTTGTTTGGTTAAAACAAAACGGCACCAGCGATTTCGCACTGGTGCCGGGGTGTTAAGAAGTCATAGCTAGATGACCGCGACGCCTTTACCGCGAGCGGCTGTTATATAACGCCGCCACCCCGACGTAAGTCGAGATAGCAGCAGTTTGATGACGGCAGATGCTACTGCCGCTAGCTAAGAGGTTCTTAAGCCCCGAAACCGGACATATAACCGTTTACATTTATTTCGCCCTGTTTTCGTCATTCCCGCGAAGGCGGGAATCTTGGAGAAATATGGCACAAAGATCCCCGTTTTCACGGGGAT
>JANQJY010000113.1 GCA_028281385.1 Rickettsiales bacterium
TCCACTGGCGCGACAAGCCGATCAGCAAGCTGGCCGAAGCGCTCGAAAGCTGTGGTGGCGATGAGATGAAACTCACCGGCATCTCCTGCAAGGGACTACAGGTCTGGCCGGATCATGACAATAAGATGGATGTCACCGACCGCTATCGCTGCCGTTTCATGCCCAAAGATGAAGGTGTCACCATCACCCATGCGCAGGTCGCAGGCGTGCTCGGCTGCGTCGCCGAAAAAGGTATCGATTTCCTCAAAATCGAGAACCTCTTCACCTTCGACGGCAAACCCGGTTTTGTGAAATCGGCGGGGGAGTAAATGCCGGTTTTACTTGTTTCTTCCACAGCATCAGAGCATAATAACTGGATGGGTGAAAAAGCTACCAATGAGTTGATCTATAAAACGTTGACCGGCCTTCGGGATGAAAATCGTAAATTTCGCGAAGAAATGAACGAATTTCGTAGAGAAACCGGAGAACGTTTCGATGCCATGCGTGAGCATATCGGCGCACAACAGATGGATATTGCGCATATCTACCGGCGGATTGACTATCTCACCGAAGAGTTGGAAAAAATCAAGGCACAGCTTCCACCGCGCCCGCATTGACGCTGCCGTCACCCATATTTCAGCTTGAGCCTTACAATCACGATATTCAGCGCCAGTGTGATGCCGTTGGCGATGATCATGAATTTATTGGCGTACATCATCCCTAAAAACAGCCAGAAGGCCACACCGATCGACATGCAGATAAACATGGTCAGCGACAGGTCTCGCGTTTCGCGTAGCCGGATGGTGCGGATCGTCTGCGGCAGAAAGGAAAATGTCGTCAGCGATGCAGCGATAAAGGTAATAATATCAATTTGTAATGTATGATCTTCGAGAAAAAACAGCGATTCCATAAGATACCTCTTTGTCTAGTCCGGTTCACATGCCTACCCGCCCTACACGCAATCCGCAATGACAAAGATTGACCTGCACCTCCCAATCAGGTAGCTATGGGCGGTTTTTGACGGGATATACATGAACAAAACACTGCTTCCATCGGGTCTTGGCGACCTGCTTCCTCCCTATGCGCAACGCGAATCGCGGCTGGTGCAGCAGTTGCTACAGCATTTCACCCACTCGGGCTATGATCAGGTCCATCCGCCGCTGATGGAATATGAACACACGCTGCTCGGCGACAGCAGCGGCGATGTGAAGCGCCAGACCTTCCGCGTGATGGATCCACTGACCCAGGAAATGCTGGCACTACGCGCCGATATGACACTGCAGATCGCCCGCATTGCCGACAGTATGCTCAGCACCCATCCGGCACCACTGAGGCTGTGCTATGCTGGGCAGACCGTGCGCACCACACCGGACACGCTACGCGGTACCCGTCAGTTCCGTCAGGTCGGGCTGGAACTGTTCGGCACCGACTCGCTGCAGGCCGATATCGAAATCATGCAAACCGCCATCGGCGCGATTCAGTCGCTTGAGCTGGGCGATATCACACTTGATCTCCATCTGCCGTTTCTGATCGAACCGCTCACGGAGTCACTGAGCGATGATAAGAAGGAACCCGTCTTACAGGCAATTGCACGTAAGGATGCCGATTATCTGAGACAGGAAAAGCTGACCTCACTCAGCGAACTGATCGCACTGGCAGGTCCGGCTGAGGTTGCCGTCGCACCATTACAGAAGATCGACCTGTCCGATAACCTACCTATTGACGACTTAACGTCTTTAGTAAAAACCTTGTCAGAACGATTTGATAATAAAATCACTATTACCATTGACCCGTTGGAGTCAAACGGCTTCGGCTATTATTCCGGCATTGCCTTCAGCCTGTTTCTGAAGGATCAGGCCATGGAGGTTGGCCGCGGCGGGCGCTACCGGACCTCCGGCAGCACCGATGCCTGCGGTTTTACGCTCTATAGCGACGATCTGTTGCCGCATATGACGGATGAAAATACCAGAAATACCCTACTGCTCGCGCCGGATACTTCGCAAGCGGATGTACAGACACTGCAGCAACAGGGCTATCGCACCTGTTACGCCATGACCGATGATCTGAAAGCAGACGCCGGTCGATCAGGTTATAATGCTATTTATCACGATAACAACATCGAGGAGATGGAATGACACATGTCACCGTGATCGGATCGCAATGGGGCGATGAGGGCAAAGGCAAAGTTGTTGACTGGCTGTCGGAACGCGCCGATGTCGTCGTACGGTTTCAGGGCGGGCATAATGCCGGGCATACGCTGGTGATCGACGGCGTGACCTATAAGCTCAGCCTGCTGCCCTCAGGCATCGTACGTAAAGACAAATTATCTATTATTGGCAATGGAGTAGTGGTTGATCCTCAGGCATTACTTAAAGAAATTGATGCGGTCACGGAACTGGGAGTGACGATCACCCCCGACAATCTGCGCATTGCCGAGAATGCCTGTCTGATTCTGCCGATTCATCCCAAGCTGGATGCCGCCTCGGAAGCCCTGCGCGGAGCCAAGAAGATCGGCACCACCGGCCGCGGTATCGGTCCGGCCTATGAAGACAAGGTGGCGCGGCGCGCCATTCGTCTCTGCGACCTGGCGGATGGAACATTATTACGCCAGAAAACCGAAGAGATGTTGACGCATCATAATGTGCTGTTGGCCGCGTCCGATATCCCGACCATGACGGTGGATGAAATTATCAAGCCTTTGCTGGAGCTGGCTCCGCGTCTTCTGCCCTTTGCCACACCGGTCTGGTCACTGCTGCATGAGATGCGGCGCGTGGGCAAACGTATCCTGTTCGAAGGCGCGCAAGGCGTCATGCTCGATAATGATTACGGGACCTACCCTTACGTCACCTCTTCCAACACGCTGGCCGGAGCAGCAAGTGTCGGCAGCGGCAGTGGCGCGGCATCGCTGGGCTATGTGCTGGGGATCACCAAAGCCTATACCACTCGTGTCGGCTCCGGCCCCTTCCCGACCGAACAAAATAACGAGATCGGCACCCGGCTCGGCGAACGCGGCCATGAATTCGGCACCGTCACCGGCCGTCAGCGCCGTTGCGGCTGGTTTGACGCCATACTGGTCCGCCAAGCAGTCAGACTCGCCGGTATCCGCGGCATCGCCCTGACCAAGGTCGATGTGCTGGACGGCTTCGATGAGCTGAAAATCTGCATCGGCTACCGCCATAATAACACAGTCTATGATTATCTGCCCGCCGGCCAGACCCTCCAGCAGGAAGTGGAACCGGTTTACGAAACCATCGAAGGCTGGCAGGAAAGCACTGCCGGTGCGCGCAGTTGGGCGGAATTACCGGCTCAGGCCGTCAAATATGTCCGCCGCATTGAGGAGTTGATCGAATGCCCCGTTGCCCTACTGTCCACCAGCCCGAAACGCGAAGACACCATTTTAGTGCATGACCCATTTGCGGATCTATAACCGTTTGCAGAAAACCCTTAGCCGGAATAGCTCAAATACCCGCTAAAATTAACCTCCTGTTTACTCCGGCATGGTAATAATATATAAGGAAAAAAGAGAATAAGGGAGCCTCTATGAACCGCGCATTCTCACTTGTCGAACTCTCCATCGTCCTGGTCATTCTCGGTCTGCTGACGGGCGGCATCCTCACCGGCCAGAACCTCATTCGTGCCGCAGAGCTGCGTTCTATCACCACACAAGTCGACGCTTATCGTACTGCTACATATACCTTCCGAGACAAATATTTTGCGCTCCCGGGCGATATGACGAATGCACACCGCTTCTGGGCAGCAACGTCTAGCTGTATTGATGATTTTGTCGGGACAGACCCGACCGGTTGTAACGGTAATGGCGATGGCTTTATCAGCCACTATAACCGCGAAGGGTTTCGTGCCTGGCAACATCTGGCCAATGCCGGGCTTATCGAAGGCACCTATACCGGCTTGCAGGGTAGTGCCGGTATTTTAGATGCCAACATTAATGAGAATGTGCCTCCTT
>JANQJY010000002.1 GCA_028281385.1 Rickettsiales bacterium
AACGGATTTATCGATGGAATTTTTGATTCCGGCTTTTTACTCGATTACGTTTACTTTTCTGTGGTGACCTATTCGTCATTGGGCTTTGGTGATATTTATCCGACCGGTCCGATTCGTCTGATCGCCGGGGTGGAAGCGATCAACGGTCTGATTCTGATTGGCTGGTCGGTGACCTATACCTATTTCGCGACCGAGCGTTATCTGGCGCATGAGCGGCAGGCAAAACTAAAAAAAGGCGATCATGACTGAGATGCGCTATGCCGGATTCTGGTTGCGTGCGACGGTGGTAGAGACTTGTTACTTAATACCGCAGACCGTACCCGCCATTTTATGGCCGGTGACAGGATTGTCGATCTCGGAAATATTATCCTTTAAGGTGTCCCCAATCTCATTTAATGCGCCAACGGCATCACGGGTTGCTTTGGCAATCTCAGCGCCTTCAAATTGATTGTTATCAGCATCAACATGGTTACGGGTTCTTTTTCCAAAAGCTTCAATTGCCTCCTTAAGCTCCGTACATGCGGATGTAAGCGGTTCTGCCATTTTTACTAAATCATTTAAGATATCTGTGTCAGTTACTTCAAACACATCTCCTATTCCACTGGTTCCTATCTGATTTCCTTGCTCACTCATCACTTTTCTCCTTCTAAAAAGTTATACATATTGCACGACCCGAAAGCATTTTATAATAAAACCGGCAGATTCTTTGTGACAATTTGATGAAAATTGACTTTTAGGCTGCCCTCACACACAGTGCCGGAATGGATTCTGAAACTAAACGCTATGCCGGATTCTGGCTGCGTGCCGGAGCGGTGATGATCGACATGCTGCTGGCTGCGCCGGTCTATCTGCTGTTATTTTACACCATCCCGAGCGTCAGAGTGGCGGAGGTCATTTTCATCCTGCTGCTGATTGCCGGCTATACCCGGTTCTTTTCGTCTCCCTGGCAGGGCACGCCGGGAATGAAGCTGATGAAAATCAGGGTGCAGACCACCGAAGGTGAGCGTCTGAGCTGGCAGCATGCATTGCTGTGGTGCGCGGTCAGTGCGGTTGTTATAGTGATCGTGTTTGCGGGGATGTTCTATATTCAGTCAAGCTACGACCTTGATGCAATTCAGGCGCTGATGAGGGAGATGAGTGCGGCGGGCGGGCATCCGAGTCTGCAGCAGATGGAAGAGCTGGAACGGCTGGCGGGGATGGACATCCTCGAGTTTAATGCCATGATGCTGAAATTATTCCTGGTGACGATGCTGTTATGCCTCATCTGGGCGTTATCTGTCGCGCGCGGGTCGCAAAAGGCGGGTTTTCACAACTGGATTTGCGGTACACGCTTTGTGCGGAGTTAAGGCATTGCACTTGAGCGCGTGCCGCGCTACAACCACAGCTAATCAACATGTCATTCTCGGACTTGATCCGAGAATCTTAACATTCCAGCCTATGAGGGTGATATGACTGGTTATGTCTATATCATGACGAATGCTCCGGATGGTGTTTTATATATTGGTGTTACGTCCGATCTGGTCAAACGGGTGTATGAACACCGTCAGGGCATGATAAAAGGTTTTACATCCAAATATCATTGTAAACGACTGGTGTATTACGAATGCTACGATCGTATAAGTGATGCGATTCAGCGTGAAAAGAATATGAAACATTATCTCAGGCAATGGAAAGTAGACTTAATTACTTCACAAAATCCGGGCTGGTGTGATTTATATGAAGAGATCCTCGGGTCAAGCCTGAGGATGACGGAGTTGATATGAGTAATAAAGACCGCATTTATTTCTACGATTCGACATTGCGTGACGGTGCGCAGGCGCGGGGGATCGATTTTACCGTCACCGACAAACAGGCGATTACGCGCGAACTCGATGCGTTCGGTATTGATTATATCGAAGGTGGTTGGCCGGGAGCCAACCCAAATGACGATGCTTATTTTGCTGATCTGCCAAAGCTGAAGACAGCGACGGTAACGGCCTTCGGCATGACGCGTCGCGCTGGGCGTTCGGCCGGGAATGATCCGGGATTGCAGGATCTGCTGCAGGCGAACAGCAAGGCGATCTGTCTGGTTGGTAAGGCGTGGGACAGACAGGTAAAATCGGCACTGAATGTCTCAGGCAAGGAAAATATCCGCATGGTGCATGAAAGCATTGACCATATCGTTGACAAAAAACGTGAGGCGATATTCGACGCCGAGCATTTTTTCGACGGCTACAAATCAAAACCGGACTATGCGCTGGATGTGGCGATGGCCGCCTATAATGCCGGCGCACGTTGGATTGTGTTGTGCGATACTAACGGCGGCACCTTGCCGGATGAGATTCACCGGATTATTTCCGAGGTGATATTGCATATTCCCGGCACGCATCTGGGGATTCATTGTCATAACGATACCGAAAATGCGGTGGCGAATTCGCTGGCGGCAGTGGACGCCGGGGTGCGTCAGGTACAGGGCACGATCAACGGCATCGGTGAGCGTTGCGGCAATGCGAATCTGATCTCGATCATCCCGAATCTGATCATAAAGAAGGGCTATAAAAGCGGGGTGAGCAAAAAGAAGCTTGAGAAGCTGACGCATCTGTCGCGCTTTGTCGATGACCGGCTCAACCGTGACCCGAATCCGCATCTGCCCTATGTCGGGGCGGCTGCCTTTGCGCATAAGGGTGGGTTGCATGTCTCGGCGATGGCGAAGGATTCTTCGAGCTATGAGCATATTGCGCCGGAGGAAGTCGGCAATAGACGGATGATTCTGATCTCAGACAAGGCCGGAAAAGCCAACATCATCACCAGGCTGAAACAGCTTGGGCTGGAAAAAGAGGCGGAAGATGATCGTATCAATGCGCTGGTGAAGGAAATCAAGGAACGCGAAAAAATGGGCTATGCCTATGATGAATCGGATGCCAGCTTTGAACTGCTGGTGCGCCGCCGGCTGGGCACGGTGCCGACTTATTTCGATTTACACTCCTTCCGGGTGATGGATGAACGTCGCCATAATGCCAAAGGCCAATTGGTAACGGTTTCGGAAGCGACGATTAAATTGACTGCAGGTGATAATCCGGAGGTGATCATGGCTGTGGCGGAAGGCAACGGTCCGGTCAATGCGCTCGATGCGGCGATCCGCAG